>JAYPUF010000001.1:0-94647 GCA_038133925.1 Marivivens sp.
AGTGGCGCCGTCCTTACACCTTTACCCGTGGCGGCGAGAGCAAGCATGACGCGGTCAAACGAGAAGTTCAGAACACCCGCAACAATGTAGGACTTCTGGATGCTTCGACGCTTGGTAAGATCATCGTCAAGGGCCCAGATGCGGGCAAATTCCTCGACATGCTCTACACCAATATGATGAGCACACTGCCGATTGGAAGCTGTCGCTATGGCCTGATGTGTTCAGAGAATGGCTTTCTCAGCGATGACGGCGTTGTCGCGCGTATCGATGAAGAGACATGGCTCTGCCACACCACGACGGGCGGTGCTGACCGTATCCACGGCTGGATGGAAGACTGGCTTCAGTGCGAATGGTGGGATTGGAAAGTCTACACCGCGAATGTCACCGAGCAGTATGCCCAGATTGCCGTTGTTGGCCCCAAGGGTCGGCGGCTTCTTGAAAAGCTTGGCGGGATGGATGTCTCCAAGGAAACGCTGCCGTTTATGAAATGGGCCGATGGCGTTCTCGGAGGCTTTAACGCTCGCGTTTATCGTATCTCGTTCTCGGGCGAGCTGTCTTATGAAATCGCGGTTCCTGCTTCGCAGGGTCGTGCCTTCTGGGATGCGCTTTGGGACGCAGGTCAGGAATTCGGCGTGATGCCATATGGCACCGAAGGTCTCCACATCATGCGCGCCGAAAAGGGCTTTATCATGATTGGCGACGAAACGGATGGCACGGTTATTCCACAGGATCTCAACCTCGGCTGGGCGATTTCCAAGAAGAAAGAGGACTACCTCGGCAAGCGTGCGCAGGAACGGAGCCATATGGCCGATCCGAACCGCTGGAAGCTGGTGGGCCTTGAAACTCTCGATGGTTCTGTTCTTCCCGACGGATCTTACGCAATCGCCAAAGGGAACAACGCCAATGGCCAGCGTAATACCCAAGGCCGTGTAACCTCGACCTACTATTCGCCGACCCTTGGTCGCGGCATTGCGATGGGTCTTGTTCTTCACGGTCCTGACCGCATGGGCGAAGTGATCGAGTTCAACACGACGAGCGGCGGTACGATTAAGGCCAAGATTGTCGATCCGGTCTTCTATGACAAAGAGGGGGCAAAGCAGAATGTCTAATGCAGTCACTCCACTTGGCGGTGCCAAGGCGCAAATCGGCGGCCTCGTTCTAGAGGACATGGGGCTACAGGGGATGATCAGCATTCGCGGTGATCTTACCTCCAAGGCGCTTGCCAAGGCTGTCAAAGCGGTCACGGGGCAGGGCGTTCCTGAGATGCGCACCTCGAACGTTCAAGCAGGCAAAGGCGTTTGCTGGATGTCGCCGGACGAGCTTTTGCTCTTTGTGCCATATGCCGAAGCAGATGCCGCAGTTGCAACCATCGCCGAGACCATGAAGGGCGAGCATCACTTGGCGGTTAACGTGTCGGATGCCCGCGGGTTCATGCGTATCTCGGGTCCGGGTGCACATGAGGTCATGTCCAAGAACGCACCGGTAGACTTCCACAAGGACGTCTTTACCGCTGGTATGTTCCGCCGCTCGCGGTTGGGACAGGTCGCTGCGGCCTTCTGGCTCGATGCAGAAGGCGGGTTCAACGTGGTTTGCTTCCGCTCGGTGGCTGACTACGTCTATCGCCTTCTTGAGGTTTCGGCCGAAGCGGGTGCAGTAGAGGCGCTTTGATCCTAGTCACCAAAGATTGACCAAACGGCGTCCCAATCGGGGCGCCGTTTGCTTTAAAAGCGTGCGACGCCAATTGGAACCTTCCCTCAGGCGACGTGTTTTGTAATAAGACCTTGACGCCGCGCGCTCGTGCGCTTTGTTACGGCTCAGCAACGCAACTTCTCAATAGGGGACTTTGAATATGTCTTTCTCGCTGCCCGATCTTCCTTATGCCCACGACGCACTTGCCGCTAAAGGCATGTCGGCAGAAACTCTAGAGTTTCACCACGATCTCCACCACAACGCATATGTCACCAACGGTAACGCGGCAATCGCTGGCACCGAGTGGGAGGGTAAGACCCTCGAAGAGATCATTGTCGGTACCTACAACTCGACCGCAGTTGCCCAGAACGGCATCTTCAACAACATCTCGCAGCTTTGGAACCACAACCAGTTTTGGGAAATGATGGGACCGGGCGAGTCCAAGATGCCGGGCGATCTGGAAAAGGCGCTTGTCGAGTCCTTTGGTTCGGTCGACGAATTCAAAAAGCAGTTCTCGGCTGCAGGTGCCGGTCAGTTTGGTTCGGGCTGGGCATGGCTTGTGAAAGACAAGGACGGCGCTCTTAAAGTGACCAAGACCGAGAACGGCGTGAACCCGCTCTGCTTTGGCCAGACTACACTTCTCGGCTGTGACGTGTGGGAGCACTCCTATTACATTGACTTCCGCAACAAGCGTCCTGCTTATCTCACCAACTTCCTCGACAATCTGGTGAACTGGGAAAACGTGGCTTCGCGTCTCTGATTGTTGAGCGCACAGTTTCGAAGAAAGGGGTCGGTCGAAAGTCCGGCCCCTTTTTTATGTTCAGCGCGATGAATGCATTAAAGTTTTTTAGAATTCAGACGTTCCCAAAGGAAGCCTCGGTCCGCGTCTACTTTAGGGAACGTCACTGCGATGAATAAGCCGCTCTACAAAATCATCATGAGCATTTCGACACTGGGGTCATATTTATTTATCGGTGGAACGTCTCTCTTACTGGCGCTCATTTTTGCCGCTTTGCTTGGAATGGAGAGGCTAGAGACTGCGCGAGAAGCCAGCCTGCTCACCGAAGTTGTGGAAGTTGCCAGTTTTGGGGGAGCGCTTGCGCATGAGCTTCAAAAAGAACGCGGGATGAGCGCAGTTGTGATCGCATCAGAGGGGACAAAGTTCACATTCGAGCTCGAGAGCCAACGCAAGGTAACGGATCAAAAGCTTTCGGAATTCTTAACCCACGTGGGGCAGCTTGATGAAAGCAGCGAGCTTGGCAAAGCTGCTGGATTGGCAGTAACGAAACTCGGTGGATTGAAGGGCATCCGTGAAGGTGTCACGCGACTGAATGTGGATACCCGAAACGTCTTGGATACATATTCAAGCACGATTGCCTCGCTCATCAACATCTTTGATTCCAATGTTGCCGGTGAATTGACGGAAGAGCTGGGAAGCATTGCAAATTTTCTGCGCGCCAAGGAAAGCGCGGGTATCGAACGCGCGGTTGGTGCAAGCGCAGCAGCGGCGGGAGAGTTTGAATCGGGTGCCTACGACACCTATCTTCGCTTGGTCTTGTCACAGGGAATCTATCTTGAGCGCTTTGCTCAACATGCGAGTGCGATAAATTCACGTATTATTAAGAGTTTAGAGAACTCGTCCGAGCAGCGAAAGCTCGACGGTTTGCGGGGCAAAATGCTCGCACAGGACTTTGAAGATGTCGTGAGCGCGGAGTTTTTCGAAACGGCGACCTCGCGCCTGAATCTACTCTATGCTTTCGAGCAGGATTTGATGGCCGCAACGACTGAAAAGTTGAGCGCAATCGCATTCGGTGCAAAGCGCGACCTCTATGTCACTTTCGCAGTCTGCGCAGTTGCCCTTGGTGTTGTTCTTGCTGCGATCTATAGTTTCTCGAGCATCCAGTGTTCAGTCATGCGTCATGTCGTTGATGCCGCGAATAAGATGGTCAAGGGCGATTTGAGTGCAAAGTTACCCAAGGCAGGGACAAATGACCTAAGTGAAGTGATCCGTGCCCTTGCGATTTTTCGCGATGATATGCGTCACAACTTGGAGGCTGAACAATCCAATACGGAGCGCGAAAGAGTAAACTTGGAAATGTTGCGCCAACGCACGCGCGAGGCAAATCAGCGTGCGCAACGTATTGCGGCTGATCTTGAGCACACCGCAATGTCGACCGAAGAGCTGGCAAATTCCGTTGCAACGTCGGCGCAAAGTACCACTCAAGCAACCGGACATGCGGCGCATATGCTTGAACATGCGACCAGGGGGCGTGACGTGGTCGGAACTGCCATTGATGCAATGAACCGGATCAGTGCTGTGGCCGGTCAAATCAATTCCATCGTTGCGATCATTGATGAGATTGCGTTTCAGACCAATCTTCTTGCGCTTAATGCGCGGGTTGAGGCCGCCAGGGCAGGATCCGCAGGGCGTGGCTTTGCTGTGGTTGCAAGCGAAGTCCAGCAACTTGCCGCGCGTTCTGCACGTGCAGCTGCGGACGTAGGCAGTTTGATCCAAGACTCCAACAAAGAGATCGAAAACGGCGTTAGCATCGTTACAGAAAGTGGAGAGGTGCTCTCGGGGATTGCCAATAGCGCGCTCGAACTCGCGGATGTCATTCGCTACTTGGATGAAATCAGCGCACAGCAAAATCAGGCTGTGACTGCAATCAACTCTGCGACATCTCGACTAGATCAAGAAATGCAACAGCTCGCGGCAGCTGCCGCTTAGGGGCGATCCTTAGGGCAGACTAAAGTTACCGAGGTCAGATCATAGGTCTTGAAGATCATTGAAACCCCAAGGGTCTGGGCCTTCCTACAGGCTTCGTCATGGTCCTTTACGGGGGTGTCATACTCTGCCGCAAAGATAGGTTTGCCCATTGACGAGTAGGCTTCCACGTTCTCGCACCAGCCATCGGAATAGCAGTTTTCAGTGATTGCAAAGTCCAAGTAGCCAACAAGATCGGGAGTCAGATCGGGCATATTCTTTTGCCCTATGTCGAGGCCAAGACCATGGGCAATATTGGCGAGGGTTTTGACATATTTAATCACATCGTCAGGCTCTATATCAAAACCGGTCTGATTGATGTGTAAATCCATGTTGTCCGCCTCAACAGCATCGAATCCTTTGGATCGGCAATTCTCAAATCTTCGCGTCATAATCGGTAAAAGCGCATCATGGGCGCGAATATCTAAAAAGGCTTCTCCCGGCCAATCGACATAATCATCGCCAATGACTTCCTTGGGAAAGGTCAATGCGTCCTCTCGCCAGTCCTCAATAGTGCCGACGCTGACGTAGCAAATCGTATAGACTCCCCGTCGTTTCAGAGCACTGATTTCTGCGGAACTCGTTGTGTCTGGATCTAAATCGAGCACTTCGACTTTGACGTCCAAATTACGCGGCTCTTGGAGCTGCCAATCCCACGACATCCCCGTTTCGAGCGCGTAAACGGGGAGCGCGGATAGCGTGAACGCTAGGGCGCTAACCTTCCAAAGCATCGGCAAGGGCTGCTTCGAGCGAAGGCACATCGGTGACCTCTGTCACAAAGCTGAGGATATTGTCGCCCGCAAATCCTTCGGAAACGATTTGGTTCATCATTTGCCTGAGGATGTCCCAGTAACCATCTGTATTTAATAGAAAGATAGGTTTATCGTGAAGACCGAGTTGGCGCCATGTGAGGGCTTCAAAGAACTCATCAAGCGAGCCTCCACCGCCCGGTAACATCACGACCGCATCCGAGTTTACAAGCATAACCTTCTTGCGTTCATGCATGGTTTCGGTGACGACAAAGGTGTCGAGATCACGCTTACCGACCTCCCATTTCATGAGGTGCTCGGGGATCACGCCAAAGGTCTTTCCGCCCGCCGACTGACAGCTTCGCGCAACGCGGCCCATCAGTCCAACATCCCCCGCGCCATAAACCAGTCTCCAGTTCCGCCGTGCCAACATTGAACCTGTTTGCTCTGCTGCCTGTGCATAAGACGGACGGATGCCATCGCGCGAGCCACAGTAGACGCAAACTGATTTTGGAAGGACAGACATGAAAACCTCTTCTGTAAATTATTCGTGCGAGTTGTCTTTGACCACTGATAGTGGCGTTGATATTGTCCGCTGACAATAAGGGGCATGTTGCCTCAGGGACATGACAGAAGGGTAACCGCGTGACAACAAATGCGGGTTGGGGAAAAGGCCAGATTGCAGCCGGTGCTGCTGTCGTGGTCGTCGCTGGAGCAGTAGCTCTCTATTTCATCAAAGAGCGCATCAATGCTCCGCTGCCCGAGACGGCAGTCGAAGCCGTTCAGGTCGCCGCGCAAGCAGCCAACCAAAACGCCGCCCCAGAGGCTGCCGAGAATACACCGCGGTTCGATAACGTGCGTATTGAGCTCGATGGTCTCTCGGTCATCACGGGCCGCTCTGTTCCGGGATGGGACGTTGATGTTCTCTTGGATGGTATTGCAATCACGCGTGTGACTGCGGATGCAGATGGTGCCTTTGCCGCTTTGGTCGAGATCGAGCCTTCAGATAAGCCTCGGACGCTATCACTCCTCGCTGATCCTGAAGGCGAGAAGGTTGCATCCGAGGTCACGTTCTTTGTGGCGCCGACCCTTGCGCAGCAGGTCGCTGAATCATCGACTGAAAATACAGAAAACACTGAGAACGTGACGGAGCAGGTCGCTGAAGCATCGACGGAAGATACCGCACCTGCTGTTGTGCCGACGGCTGACGCGACTGAAAGTGCGCAAACTTCGGAAGTCTCCACAGCCGCTGTTGCTGAGAACGGTGCGAGTGTTGATGCGGGCACTTCCTCAGAAGCAACCGTGACCGTCGAGGCGAGTGTTGTCGCTGATACTGCAGCGGTGTCCACCGATGCGACCGACGCCCCGAGCTCCGAGGCTGTCGCTTCGAACGTGTCAGCCGCAACGCAAACTGAGGTAGTTGCTTCGTCTGATGCGCCTGTAACCGGTGAAGCTGCCACTTCCGCTGAAGCTCCTGCAACGTCTAACGTTACAGCTACCGTAGAAGCCCAAGATGCGACGTCCAACAAAGCGTCCACCGAGACCGATGTGGCTGCAAATACTCAAGCTGATGGAGCAGCTACGACGGCTGAAACAAGTCAAACGGCGGAACCTGTTCAATCTGCTGAAACGACTGCGGCAGATGCTTCGACGCCAACGATCATTGCATCCGATGAGAGCGGCGTTCGTGTGATCCAGTCTGGAAGTGATGACGCTGTCACCGTTGCAAATGTTACGCTGGACACCATTTCATACGACCCGAATGGCGAAGTGACAGTGAGTGGTCGCGCCAATGGTGCCGGAATTGTTCAGATTTATCTTAATAACACTTCGGTCGCCTCTGCGGATATATCTGAAGGTCGTTGGAGCGCTACGCTGCCCAACGTAAAGCCCGGTGTTTATACGCTTCGTGTGGATCACATTGGAGCCGATGGTAAAGTCCTCTCGCGGGTTGAGTCACCCTTCAAGCGCGAAGCGCCCGAGCGGATCGCAGAAGCGATGAGTGAAGAGACCGCGAACCCTGACTTCAAAGTCGCGATGAAGACCGTCCAAAAGGGGCATACGCTTTGGGCAATAGCCAAAGAGCGCTATGGTGACGGTATTCTTTATGTCGAAGTCTTCGATGCAAACCGCGATAAAATCCGAGATCCTGATTTGATCTACCCAGGTCAGATTTTTGTTCTACCAGTCCTAGAAAGTGAGCAATCGCGCTAGCGGCTCTGGTCATCCGGTACATGGGGGCATAGGTTCTGAGCAATCAGAGGAGCCCCCATGCGCCGACTTCCCAAAACCGATGCCAATTTGAACAATGACCGCGTCCAAGGATTGAAGGTCATCAAACGAGTTGCGCCTTACCTTTGGCCCAAGGGCGAGGCTTGGATTCACCGCCGCGTGATGGCCTCGCTCTCGGTTCTTTTCCTTGCCAAGTTGATCGCTGTTGGTACGCCGCTTCTCTACCAACAAGCGGTCGACTCCCTTGGTGTGGATGGTCCACTTGGGCTCTTGGGGATGGGGGCAGTTGGGCTGACTGTGGCCTACGGTCTTGCGCGGCTCATGAACGTGGGCTTTCAACAACTTCGCGATGTGATCTTCACGCGGGTCGGGCAGCGGGCATTGCGCCAACTCGCACTTGAGACCTTTGAGCATATTCACCGCCTTTCGATGCGGTATCACATCACCCGCAAAACGGGGGGACTGAGCCGGATTATCGAGCGCGGTGTGAAAGGCGTCGAATTTCTCTTGCGGTTCTTGCTCTTTTCAATGGGTCCGCTTGTGCTCGAACTCTTTATGATTTCGGCTGTGCTCTTTTTTAAGTTCGACTTTTGGTATTTGGCTGTCGTTGTGGGGACGATTGCCGCCTATGTCGCCTTTACCTTCCGCGTGACGGAATGGCGCGTCAAAATCCGTAAGCAGATGAACGAGCAGGATACGGATGCCAATCAAAAGGCGATCGATAGCTTGTTGAACTTTGAAACCGTCAAGTATTTCGGGGCCGAAAAATGGGAGTCCTCTCGCTATGATCGCGCCATGGCGCTCTATGCGGAAGCTGCCATTAAGACCAACTATTCGCTCGCTTTTCTGAATTTCGGTCAGTCGTTCTTGATCACGTCGGGACTTGTGGCTGTCATGGTTATGGCTGCCATTGGGGTGCAGGAAGGGACACTATCTGTCGGCGAGTTCGTGATGGTCAATGCTTATATGATCCAGATCACCATGCCACTGAACTTTCTTGGCACTGTCTACCGCGAAATCCGTCAGGCGCTTATTGATATGGGCGATATGTTTGATCTTTTGGATCAACCGGCAGAGGTGACCGATAAGCCAGACGCGAAAAGCCTTGAGGTTGATAAGGGGCGTGTGGAGCTGCGTCAGGTATCCTTTGGGTATGATGTCGAGAGGCCTATCTTGCATGACGTCTCGCTGACTGTAGAGGGCGGTGAGACCGTTGCTATTGTCGGATCATCGGGGTCGGGAAAGTCGACTATCGGAAGGCTCTTGTTTCGGTTCTATGATGTTAAAGGCGGTGCTTTGTTGATTGACGGTCAGGATGTCCGCGACATCACGCAAGAGAGCCTTCATGCGCAGATCGGTGTTGTGCCGCAAGATACGGTTCTGTTCAACGATACCATTCGCTACAATATCGCCTACGGGCGTCCTTCGGCCAGTTTTGAAGAGATTGTCTCAGTTGCGAAGGCAGCAAAAATCCACGACTTTATACTGTCGCTGCCGCAAGGCTATGAGACGACGGTGGGAGAGCGCGGGCTAAAGCTCTCGGGCGGTGAAAAGCAGCGCGTCGGGATTGCGCGAACTTTGCTAAAGAATCCCCCGATCTTGCTTTTGGATGAAGCGACTTCGGCGCTGGACACCGAAACCGAGCGCGAAATTCAAGCTGAGCTGAAGTCAATGGGGCAGGGACGCACGGTCATCACGATTGCGCACCGTCTTTCTACAATTGCGGACGCCGATAAAATTGTGGTTCTCGAGAATGGTGTCATCGTTGAAGAGGGCACGCATGAGGTGCTTTTGGCACAAGGTGGGCGATATGCTCTGCTTTGGCAAAGACAAGCCAGCGAGGACGAGGCGGCTTAGGTTCGCTTGCAAGGGGGCGCTGCCCCCGCCGCGTTGCGGCTCCCCCGGGATATTTTCTGGCACAAAGGCAAGGGATTGCTCTTTGGGCTTTGCGGGACTTGGCAATCCTTGGCTCTTCACGGTATGAAGTGCGCAACAACTTTTTCGAAGGCCGTGGGCAGAGGGTAAGATGAGCAACAATGAAAGCTTTATCGATGAGGTGACCGAAGAGGTTCGCCGTGATCAGCTCTTTGCTTACTTTAAGAAATACGGCTGGATTGCTGCTTTGGCTATCGTAGGCATTGTCGGCGGCGCAGCTTGGACAGAATATCAAAAGGCAACTCTTGAGGCTGCAGCTCAGAGCAAAGGGGACGCGATCCTCGCTGCGATGGAGGTTAATGACTCACAGGGGCGCGCAGATGCGCTCGCCGCGCTTGAGCGCGGTCCGGTAAGTGCGCTCCTTGAAGCGGCGAGCTTTGTGGATTTGGGCGAAACCGAAAAGGCGCGTGACGCTTTTGGTGCTGTCGTAAATGACGCGACTGCGCCTCAGGTTTACCGTGATGTCGCAGGGTTCAAGATGGTTCTGCTTGATGCTCATGAGCTTGCGCCTGCGGATCTTGAGCTTGCCCTTGGGGTTTATCTGAACCCAGGTCATCCCTATCGCCTCTTGGCACAAGAACAGGTCGCTCTGTCCTACGTTCGCACAGGAGATATTGAGACGGCTCGCACCAAATTTGCGGCCATTTTGGATGACGCAGAGGTCGCGAGGGGCTTGAGCCAGCGCGTAGAAGGGGCCATGGTCGCTCTGGGCGGCGCTGAGAACGCGTCGAATTGATCTGGGGGATAGTCACGTGAGCGTTAAGAAACTCATAGCCAGCACTGCAACGCTCGCGTTTCTGGTCGCTTGTGGCGAGCCTGATCTGATCCTGCCCGGTGAGCGTCTCGATTATCGCGATGGAATGGCAGGCGCTTCTGTTGAAGACGTGAATGCCTCGCGCAAGATTTCTTTGCCAAAAGTGCGTGCGAATGGCGATTGGGAAACGATTGGCGGAAATGCGACGCATAACCTCGGGCAGGTTTTTCTTTCCGAAGCTCCGCAGCTCTTTTTCGCGGTTGATCTCGGCGAAGGAGAGAGCCGCCGTGCGCGTATAACGGCCTCTCCCGTTGTTTCGGGCGGCGTTGTAATTGCAATGGATGCGCGTTCGCGTGTCACCGCGACAACGACATTGGGTGAGGTTCTTTGGACCAAGACTGTGGGCCCGCGCAATGAGAGCGATTTGAAGTCCACGTCCGGCGGGCTCTTGGCCGCGTCGGGCGGTCGCGTCTATGTGGCAACCCCTTATGGGGAGCTTGTCGCATTGGAGCGTAATACAGGTGCAGAAGTCTGGACTCAGGATCTTGGTGCGCCTGCGAGTGCGGCTCCGACTGTGGATGGCGATCTTCTTTATGTTGTCGGTGGCGATAGTCGCGGTTGGGCGATTGAGGCGGCGACGGGTCGCGTGCGCTGGGATGTGATCGGAACGCCGCCAGAGCTGAACTCTGCATCGGGTTCGGCTGTGGCTGTCGCCGATGGACTCGCCATTTTCCCGATGCCTTCGGGTGATCTGATCGCGTCGTTCAAGTCGGGCGGCTTGCAACGTTGGTCTTCTGTTATTGCTGGGGCGCGTCTTGGGAATGCTGCGGCCGCGCGCATTTCGGACATTACGGGCGGTCCGGTTGTAAATGGCAACACGCTTTTTGTCGGCAACGCCTCGGGCCGTGTTGCGGCGCTCGGTATTGCGACGGGGGAGCGACTTTGGACTGCGCGTGAAGGCGCGGAAAGCGCTTTGTGGTATGCTGGCGGATCGCTGTTCTTTGTCAACGATCTCAATCAGCTAGTACGCATGGATGCATCGAACGGCGACGTGATCTGGCGTCAGGATCTTCCCGGTTTTGTGAAGCCGCGCTTTGGTCTGCCGAACACCCGTCACGCGAGCTATGGTCCGGTTTTGGCTGGTGGCCGTCTTGTTGTTGCGTCATCTGATGGCTTCTTGCGTCAGTTTGATCCGGTCTCTGGTGCTTTGGTCGGTCAGGTCGAGCTTCCGGGAGGCGCGGCGAGCGAGCCGATCGTTGCAGGCGGCATCCTCTACGTCGTTTCGAAGACAGGCCAATTGCTGGCTTTCCGTTGACGCAAAGATAGTGTATCGCCCCGATCTGATCTGAAAGGGCCGGAAATGACCTTTACTCTTGCTATCGTCGGGCGCCCCAATGTTGGGAAATCGACGCTCTTTAACCGCCTCGTCGGCAAAAAGCTTGCGCTTGTGGATGACCAACCCGGCGTGACGCGTGATTTGCGCGAAGGCGATGCCCGTCTTGGTCCGCTCCGCTTTACGGTCATTGACTCGGCTGGTCTTGAAGAAGCCACTGATGACAGTCTTCAGGGGCGCATGCGTCGCCTGACCGAACGCGCTGTGGAAATGGCCGATGTGTGCCTGTTCCTCATCGACGCACGCGCTGGGGTGACGCCGTCCGATCAGGTCTTTGCCGACATTCTTCGCAAAAAGAACGCCAACGTGATCCTTGCCGCGAACAAGGCCGAGGGTCGCGCTGGTGAAGCTGGATTCTACGAGGCCTATTCGCTTGGTCTTGGAGAGCCGCTGCAAATCTCTGCCGAACACGGTGAGGGGATGGTGGACCTTCTTGAGGTTCTTGCGCCGATCGCAGAAGGCTTTGCCGAGCGTGCCGAGAAGGACGCACCGATCATGGACCTTGAGGTCGGTGAAGAGGATGACGAAGCCGAAGAATATCAGCTCCCGACCTTTGACAAACCGCTTCAGATTGCGGTTGTCGGTCGACCAAACGCAGGTAAGTCAACGCTCATCAACAAGATTATTGGTGAAGAGCGTCTTTTGACCGGACCAGAGGCAGGGATCACCCGCGATGCGATCTCGGTCAAAACCGTTTGGGAAGATATTCCTATGCGGATTTTCGATACCGCGGGTATGCGCAAAAAGGCCAAGGTTCAGGACAAGCTTGAAAAGCTCTCGGTCTCGGACGGTCTGCGGGCAGTGAAGTTTGCCGAGGTTGTCGTTGTTCTTCTCGACGTGGAAATTCCGTTTGAACAGCAGGATTTGCGGATCGCTGACCTTGCTGAACGCGAAGGTCGCGCTGTGGTCGTTGCTGCGAACAAATGGGATGCCGAAGAGAATAAGCAAGAAAAGCTGAACGAACTTCGTGAGGCCTTCGAACGCCTTTTGCCACAGCTTCGTGGTGCTCCGCTCGTTACGGTTTCGGCTAAAACGGGCAAGGGGCTTGATCGTCTCCATGCCGCTATCATGCGGGCGCATTTGACGTGGAACCGCCGTGTGTCCACGTCTCAACTGAACCGTTGGCTGACGGGAATGCTTGAACAGCACCCGCCACCCGCGCCGCAGGGTAAGCGCATCAAGATGCGCTATATGACCCAAGTGAAGACCCGTCCGCCGCAATTCGTGGTAATGACGAGCCATCCTGACAAAGTGCCTGAAAGCTATGAGCGCTATCTTATCAATGGGTTGCGCGCCGACTTTGAGATGCCTGGAACGCCGATCCGGCTTTACCTGCGCGACCAAGGGGAGAAGAACCCCTTTAAGGATCGCAAGAAGAAGCAGCCATCGAAGCTTTCAAAGCACCTCAAGTAACAAAAAAGGCCCTCCGATTTGGAGGGCCTTTTGCTTTGCGATATGAGTAGGAGTTAGACCAGTTTGCCTTCGGCGCTTATTGTGCTCTTGCCGCCAAGATAGGGGTGGAGGACCGAAGGAAGGACGACCGAGCCATCCTCTTGCTGACCATTCTCGAGAACAGCGATGAGACAGCGACCCACGGCAAGGCCAGAGCCGTTCAATGTGTGCACAAACTGTGGCTTGCCGCCGTCATTTGGTTTGAAGCGGGCGTTCATACGGCGAGCTTGGAAATCGCCACAGGTCGAGACTGATGAAATTTCGCGGAAGGTGTTCTGACCGGGGAGCCAAACTTCGATGTCATGGGTGCGGCGTGCACCAAAGCCCATATCGCCTGTGCACAGGACCACGGTGCGGTATGGAAGGTCGAGAGCTTCGAGAACCGCTTGTGCACAGCCCGTCATGCGCTGGTGCTCAGCGTCAGACTGGTCAGGATGCGTGATCGAGACCATCTCGACCTTTTCGAACTGGTGCTGGCGCAGCATGCCAGCGGTATCGCGTCCGGCGCTGCCTGCTTCGGAGCGGAAACACTGGGTGTGCGCAACATAGCGGTGCGGGAGGCTGTCTTCGGTTACGGTCTCGCCGTTGATGAAGTTTGTGAGCGTAACTTCTGCGGTCGGGATGAGCCACCAGCCGTTTGTCGTCTGATAGCTGTCCTCGCCGAATTTGGGGAGCTGGCCCGTGCCAAGCATCATGTCCTCTTTGACGAGAACAGGCGTGATGGCTTCGTTCAAATCGTGTTTGTCGACGTGCAAATCGATCATGAACTGTGCAAGAGCACGGTGAAGACGCGCGACCGAACCTTTGAGCACGACGAAACGGCTCCCCGAAAGTTTGGCAGCGGTGCCAAAGTCCATGCCAGATTGAACTGCGGCAAGGTCATAGTGCTCTTTCGGTGCAAAGTTAAAGCTACGCGGCGTGCCCCACGAGCGGATTTCAACATTGTCGTTTTCATCCGCACCATCAGGCGCATCATCAGCGGGCGCGTTGGGGATCGTCATGAGGATCGCATCCAGACGCGCGCTTTCGGCCTTGGCCTCTTCGGTCATGGCAGCAACTTCGGCCTTTTTCTCGGCAACGAGCGCACGGAGGCGTTCAAACTCGGCTTCGTTGCCAGAGGCCTTGGCCGCGCCCACTTCTTTCGAGGCCTTGTTTTGTTCTGCTTGCGCCGTTTCAGCGGCTAGAATTTTTGCGCGACGTGCTTCGTCGATGGCAAGCAGTTCTGAGGACAGGGGGGCAGCTCCACGGCGCGCGAGGGCAGCGTCGAATGCTGCGGGGTTTTCGCGGATGGTGCGGATATCATGCATGGGTCCGGTCCTTGGTTGGTTCAAATTGCAATGGGCTTATGCCATCCAAGCGCGTGAAGTGGAAGCGGGGAAAGTATGTGGTTTGTGGGGAGGGGGCGCTGCCCCCGCCTGCGCAGGGCGCAGACTCCCCCGGGATATTTTGAGCACAAAGGCAGGAGGCGGGGTTGCTTGGGCGTTTGGCGTGCTTATTTTGAGGTCGGGCTATGGTTGCCATTCCATAAGGGGGGCAGTAACGTGCCGCGACTTTTGGGGGAGTCTTTGATGGCTTTTCCATTTCCTACTTTGAAAAGGGTAAAGGCCAATGCAGGGCATCCAATCCATCGTTCCGTTAATCCTCGTTTTCGGGATTATGTATTTCCTTCTTATTCGTCCGCAGCAGAAAAAGGTTAAAGAGCACCAGAATATGGTTGCTGCTCTGCGCCGCGGTGACCAAGTTGTGACCCAAGGCGGGATTATCGGCAAAGTTTCCAAGGTCAAAGATGACAATGAAGTTGAAGTCGAGATCGCTTCTGGCGTTGTGATCCGCGTTGTGCGTGCAACCATCGCTCAGGTCGTTAGCAAGACCGAGCCGGCTAAAGCCGAATAAGCAGACAAAGAAGACCGACCATGCTCCAGATTTCGATTTTCAAGCAGGCGCTGATTGTGCTGACCTGCGTGGTCGGACTGTTGCTGGCCATGCCGAATCTCTTTTATTCGCGTGTGGAACAGCACAATGATGCCGTAACCGCCATTGAAGCAGGGGCAAGCGATCCCGCTTTGGAGGAGGCCACTGGTCTGTGGCCTTCGTTCCTTCCGTCAGGAATTGTGAACCTTGGGCTTGATTTGCGCGGCGGTGCGCATCTCTTGGCCGAAGTGCAGGTTGCGGATGTTTACGCATCAACGCTTGACGGGATGTGGACGCAAGTGCGTGACGTCTTGGTTAGCGAGCGTGACACTGTTGGCTTTGTCACCCGCGAGGAAAGCGATGATGGCCTATTGCGCGTGAAGATTTCTAACGTTGATGCGATGGATCGCGCGCTTGAGCTCGTTCGTGGGTTGGCGCAACCGGTGGTGACGCTTACCGGTGCAGGTCAGAGCAACATTGTTGTGAGCGGTGAAGGTGATCTTATCACCATCGACCTTTCTGAGGCGGAAAAAATGGCAAGTGACGAGCGCACAGTTCTGCAGTCGCTTGAAATCATACGCCGCCGTATCGATGCAGCTGGAACGCGCGAGCCGAGCATCCAGCGCCAAGGTGAAGATCGCATTCTCATTCAGGTGCCAGGTGCTAAATCGGCACAGGAACTCAAGGGATGGATCGGCACCACGGCTCAGCTTACCTTTCAGCCGGTCGTCGGGCGCACCAGTAATCCGGATGAAAATCCGGGCGCTGGGAACGAGATCCTTCCTGACGCTGAGCAAGAAGGCGTGTACTATGTTCTCGAGCGCACGCCTGTTGTGACGGGCGAGACGCTGACCAATGCTCAGCCTGCGTTTGACCAGAACGGCCGTCCAGCAGTGTCGTTCCAGTTCAATCCGACAGGTGCGCGTGCATTCGGCGATTACACTGCTGAAAACATCGGTGCTCCGTTTGCCATCGTTTTGGACAACGAGGTGCTTTCTGCACCGACCATTCAGGCACATATCGCGGGCGGCTCGGGCATTATTACCGGAAACTTCACCGTAGAGAGTTCGACAAATCTTGCAGTTCTCTTGCGTGCAGGCGCGCTTCCGACAGAGCTGACTTTCCTTGAAGAGCGGACCATTGGGCCCGAGCTTGGTCAGGATTCGGTTGATGCAGGCAAAATCGCAGCTCTCGTCGGTATGGGCGGTGTAATTGTCTTTATGGTGCTGACCTATGGTCTTTTCGGGGTGTTTGCGAATATCGCGCTGCTTTTGAACGTTGCGCTGATCTTTGGGGCGCTTTCGGTTCTTGGTGCGACGCTGACGCTTCCGGGTATTGCAGGTATTGTTCTGACCATCGGTATGGCGGTGGATGCGAACGTGTTGGTGTTCGAACGTATCCGCGAAGAGCTTAAAGTCGCCAAAGGGCCGGCACGTGCGATCGAGCTTGGCTATGAGCGCGCTCTTTCGGCCATTCTCGACGCAAACGTTACAACCTTTATGACGGCCGCTATTCTGTGGCTGGTTGGATCGGGGCCCGTGCGCGGTTTTGCGACCACGCTTGGTCTTGGTATTGTGACCTCTGTCTTTACTGCGATCTTTGTGACGCGTCTTCTCATTGTCTGGTGGTTCCAACGCCGCCGTCCGAAATCCATCGAGGTTTAATCAGATGCGCATGAGACTTGTTCCGGACAATACGAACTTTAATTTCTTCCGCGTTGCTCGCGTTACTTTTGGGGCTTCGGTTGTTGCCGTGATTGCCTCTGTCATCCTCTTTGTTGTGATGGGGCTGAACTTTGGCATCGATTTCCGGGGCGGCACGACGATCCGCACGGATTCGACCGCAGTTGTTGATGTTGCCGAATACCGCGCCGCGATTGAGCCTTTGGGCCTTGGCGATGTGACCATCACCGAAGTGTTCGATCCGACCTTCCGCGAAGATCAACATGTCGCAATGGTGCGCATTCAGGCGCAGGACGGCGAGGAAAGTGTTTCTCCCGAACTTATCGCAAATGTTGAGGCCGCGCTTCAAACGGTTGATCCGTCGATTACCTTCCCATCGGTGGAAAGCGTTGGTCCCAAAGTGTCGGGCGAACTGATCAAAACCGCGATTTACGCCGTGCTTGGATCACTTGTCGCAATCGTGCTCTACATATGGGTGCGATTTGAATGGCAGTTTGCGATCGGAGCGGTTCTGGCGCTTGTGCATGACGTGGCTTTGACAATCGGACTGTGGTCTCTGTTCCAGATCAAGTTCGATTTGGCCATCGTCGCAGCGCTTTTGACGATCGTAGGTTATTCGATCAACGATACTGTTGTTGTGTTTGACCGTGCACGTGAGAACCTCATCAAGTTCAAGCAAATGCCTTTGATAGAGGTTCTGAACCTTTCTGCAAATGAGACCCTGAGCCGAACCTTGATGACGTCGGGCACGACGCTTCTTGCTCTTGTTGCGCTGTTGGTTTTGGGCGGCGATGTGATCCGTGGCTTTGTCTTTGCGATCACTTGGGGAATCGTGGTTGGTACTTACTCGTCGATTTATGTCGCAAAGAACATCGTGCTGATGCTCGGCGTAAAGCGCGACTGGTCGAAAGAGAAGAAACCAACAGGCAACCAGTTCATGGACATTGATGCCTAAGCAAATCTGGCCTTGCCCTCGGGCGAGGCCTCTTTGGTTCTGAGGGAGGGCGCGTCATGCGACTGAACGAAGTGGTCTATACAGACGCAGTGCCTGTCGAAGGTTATGGCCCAGGCTTTTTCCGTCTAGGCGGCAAAGTGTATGAGGGTGCAATTGCGGTTCTACCGAATGGGATCGCGCCTTGGGGCGGGTATGATGACACGGCGACGCTGATCCAAGCCGCAGCCGACCTTGATGTCGTATTTGTAGGGACCGGTGCAGAGATCGCCCATCTTCCCGCAGCTTTCCGCGAAGCATTTGAAGAGGCGGGAATTGGCGTTGAAAGCATGGCGTCACCTGCTGCGTGCCGCACATATAACGTTCTTTTGTCCGAAGGACGGCGCGTCGCTTTGGCGCTGCTGCCTGTCTGAGCTTTTCTCAGGGCGCGGGGTGGGTTAAGCCTTTTAGCATGGAACTCGTTGTAACTGATCTTGCCTGTGCGCGTGGTGGTGTTCCCCTTATCGAAGGGGTGAATTTCCGTTTGAAAGAAGGCGAGGCGCTCGTTCTGCGCGGTGCCAACGGGATCGGCAAGACGACCCTTTTGCGCACGCTAGCAGGGCTACAGCCACCGCTGGCTGGCATGATTGAATGTACTGAGGATCAGAGTGCATATGCCAGCCATGCTGACGGTATCAAAGCGCAGCTTACCGTGCGAGAGAATTTGGAGTTTTGGGCTTCGGTGCATGGAACCTCTGTCGAGGCGAGCGTGTTTGAAGCCTTTGATCTTGTTGATTTGCGCGAGCGCTTTGCAGGCACTCTTTCCGCAGGACAAAAGCGCCGTCTGGGGCTTGCGCGGCTTGGAGTGATCGGGCGAAAAATCCTGTTCCTCGACGAGCCAACCGTTTCGCTCGACCGTTTCTCGGTCAAGCTCTTTGCAGATTTTCTCAAGGAGCAGCATCTTGCCATGGGAGGCATTGCGGTCATTGCGACGCATATTGACCTTGGACTTGAGGCCCCTGAACTTGATCTTGAGCCTTTCCGAGCTGCTTATGACGCGGGCGGTTCTAGCGATGAGGCCTTTCTGTGATCGCGCTCCTCTTACGTGATCTGCGGCTCGCTGTGAGAGCAGGGGGCGGCTTTGGCCTTGGCCTTGCGTTCTTCTTGATTGTTGTCGTTCTGGTGCCCTTTGGCGTTGGACCTGAGGCTGAAATACTGTCACGGATTGCGCCCGGCATTCTTTGGGTTGCCTCGCTGCTTGCGGCACTCCTTTCGCTCGATCGGATATTCGCGCTCGATTATGAGGACGGCGCGCTTGCTCTTATCGCAACATCGCCGCTGCCTCTCGAAGGGGCGGCATTCGTGAAAGCGCTGGCGCATTGGATCACCACAGGGCTACCTCTCACGCTTGCAGCACCTGCGCTTGGGTTTCTCTTGAATCTCAAACCCGAGGCCTATTGGTTCCTCTTTATCTCGCTCGCGCTTGGAACACCTGCGCTGTCGATGATCGGGACCTTTGGTGCGGCCTTGACGGTTGGCCTGCGTCGCGGCGGACTTTTGATGTCGCTCCTTGTCCTTCCGCTCTATGTACCTACTCTTATTTTTGGTGCAGAGACCGTTCGTCGCGGGGCAGAGGGGCTGACAACGACGACGCCGCTCGTCATGGTGGCAGGCGTTACGGCAGGTGTCTTTGCGTTTTTGCCATTCGCAACTGCGGCCGCGCTTCGCATCAATTTGCGCTAGGGAGAGGGAATACAGAATGTCATTCTGGGAATACGCAAACCCAAAGAAATTCATGAGCTTCACCGCGCCGATCCTTCCGGTCGTGACAATCGCGGCTTTGGTCTGCTTGGTGTCTGGGCTTGTCTGGGGGTTCTTTTTCACCCCCGAAGATTACCGCCAAGGCTCTACGGTCAAGATCTTCTACATCCACGTGCCTTCGGCGCTTATGGCGATCAACGCTTGGTTCATGATGTTGGTCGCCTCGCTTATCTGGCTCATACGTCGTCACCATGTCTCGGCGCTCGCTGCCAAAGCAGCGGCACCCGTGGGGATCGTAATGACGCTTATCGCGCTTGTGACCGGAGCAATCTGGGGCCAGCCAATGTGGGGCACTTGGTGGGCGTGGGATCCGCGTTTAACATCGTTCCTGATCCTCTTCTTGTTCTACCTCGGTTATGTTGCGCTTTGGGCCGCGATTGACGACCCTGATACGGCGGCAGACCTGACCTCGGTTCTTTGCATCGTCGGCTCGGTCTTCGCTATGCTGAGCCGATATGCGGTGAACTTCTGGAACCAAGGTCTACACCAAGGGGCTTCGATGTCGATGGACGCCGAAGAAAACGTGGCCGATATCTTCTGGTATCCTGCTCTCGTTGCCATCGCTGGATTTGTGCTTTTGTTCATTGCGTTGGTGCTGCTACGCACCCGCACCGAAATCCGTCTGCGCCGCATTCGCGCGCTTGAAACCCGTGCTCGGAGGGCCTGATGCCTGAACTCGGTAAATATGCTGTCCATGTCCTAAGCTCTTACGGCCTCAGCCTCGCTTTGCTCGTTGGGATCGTAGCGGTGAGCCTTGTGCGCTCGCGCAGCGTCAAAGCACGTCTGGACGCGCTGGAGAAGTCTGATGGCTAAAGTCTCGCCGCTTGTGCTCATACCGCCTGTTGCTTTCCTTGCCGTTGCAGGGCTCTTTTTTGGCGGGATGTTCTTTGGAGCCGAGGATGATCTTCCTTCGACGCTCATTGGACGCGATGCGCCTGCGCTTCCCGCCGAAGCACTCGACGGGCTGGACGCGTTGACGGACCAAGACCTACGTTCTGGTGAAGTTACTTTGGTAAATTACTGGGCGAGCTGGTGCCCACCGTGCCGCGCCGAACATCCAACGCTCAAGTCGCTCGCCGATGCGGGGTATCGCGTGGCGGGGGTGAATTTCCGCGACACCGAAGCGAACGCTCTTCAGTACCTTGAGGACGAAGGCAATCCGTTCTTCAAATCCGCATTTGACCCCAAGGGCCGCACATCAATTGACTGGGGCGTTACGGCTCCGCCAGAGACATTTATCGTGGATGGAGACGGAACAGTGCTCTTCCGCTTTGCGGGACCACTGATTGGCTCGGATTACGAGAACCGCTTTCTGCCTGCTCTCAAAGAAGCAACAGAGCAGTAATCAACACGCAACGGCGGCGCGCAAGCCGCTGTTGCCAAGCGCCATCATACCAGCGCGCGAGAGCTGCATCGAATAGATTGGCTCGCCAATTTCTAAGACAATCACAAGCTCGATATCTTCAAGCTCGCTCTCTTGAATGCCGCGTGCTGCGGCTTCGAAGACATCATCGATCATCGCAGCCTGATGGGTCCAGACTTCAAGCGGAGGAAGCTCTTCGTTTCGCTCCTCGGTGATCTGCGAAAGCACATATCCCTGTTCTAGAACCTCTGCCCATTCATCGGCGCCTGACCCATAGACACAAGCCATGACGCAATCCCCAACTGCAAGGGTTTCGGCAATGGCGGCTTGCCAAGACCGCTCGCTATCCTCATGCGCGACGATGACCGCAACAAAGGCGCGACCTTCGGGCAGGCGGGGTAGGATCTGGCCGGCATCAAGCCGAATGTGGGTGTATTGGATCATGCCCAATCATCCCGCCGCCCCGTGGATTCGTCAAAGTGACTCAAGTGGATAAGTTGTGGATAAACCTAGGGAAAACCTCTGTATCTTTGAGTCTTCTGTGGAAAATCGCTCTGGCGAGGTAAACGCGCCCTGAACTGGAGCGCTGTCTGGTCCCTTGCGGGCGATTAGGTCAGGTAGGCTTTGGCTTTGGTTGCGTTGCGTAAGTCTCTGCTAAGGTGAGGCAAATAATTAGGCCTCAATCTTATGTGTCGATCTTGATTTGGGGTGTAACGCGCAAAATGCACATTTGGTGACAAAAAATCTCGATTGCTTGATTGGAACCATTTCGTTTGATCGGCTAAACCGAATGCATGCTGCCACTACTGCGGATATTTTGATGCGCGCTTTGATCGTTTCTATGCTCATTGGACTTGGGGTTACTTCGCCTGTTTTGGCGCAGGATGCGCTTGACGTCCCTGTTGTCGTCGAACTGTTTACGTCGCAGGGGTGTTCGTCTTGTCCGCCTGCCGATGACATGATGGGGCAACTTGCAGCGCGGGATGACGTTCTCGCTTTGGCTTTGCACGTTGATTATTGGGATTATCTTGGCTGGACTGACGCATTCGCAAGCCCGCGTTTCACCCATCGCCAAAAGGTTTATGCCCATAATTCGGGTGATCGAACGATATATACGCCGCAATTTGTCGTAGGCGGGCATGCCCGTATAGTCGGTGCGCAGCCGGTGGAACTGATGGATGCGATGCGGGCAGCTTCAAGCGGTGGCGCCCGTGTTCAGCTTAGTTCGAACCGTTCAGGCAACACATTAAGCATCAACGCCCGTTCCATCGGACCATTTCGTCATCCAGTCGCAGTCCAGATTGTGCGCTTTAGCCCAATAGAGCGCGTCGAGATTGAACGGGGCGAGAATGAGGGCAAGGTGATCGACTATGCAAATGTTGTGCGTGATTGGCAGATTGCAGGCGAATGGAATGGTGCGCAGCCGCTCAGTCTTCAGGTGCCGGTAGAAGGTTCGTTATCCGTGGCCGTTATTCTGCAAGAGGCTGGGCAGGGCGCTATCCTAGCCGCAAATCGTATCGACTAGCTTTTCCAGCGTCGATGAACCCAAAACCATTGATCTGGGTGCTCATTTACACGCGCTTCCAATCTTAACGTGATCGCCTGAGTCATCGGGATAGGCTCGTCAATCGGCACCGGCGTTTCTAATACGCAGCGAAAACCAAGCCCGTCTGCTTGGCGTATCCCAAAGAATGGAATGACAACAGCATTGCAGCGTTTGGCAAGGCGTGCGGCGGAAATCGGTGTGTCGCAGAGCCTGCCTAAGAAGGGGAGCTTTTCCCCGTCAGGGTCGTGAACATCAATAAACAGAATGCCGATGCCGCCATTCAAAAGATATCGGTGAAAGGCAAATGTTCCTTCTCGGCCTTGCCGAAACACGTCCCCGCCAAGGATTTCGAGCGTTTGTTCGTAATGCTCATCGAAATATCGGTTGGACATCGGACGATATATGCCGCCGATGGTAAACCCAAGATCAGTAAGGAGATGGCGAGGCGCTTCGTGATTTCCAAAATGACCTGCCACCATTAGAACAGGGCGGCCCTCGGCTTTGGCTTGCTTAAGCGCCGCAAGTCCTTCTCCCTCAAGCGTGGTGCCTTGCGACCTTAGAAAATTGCCGAAATCGCGGCCAAAGAAGTTCTCACAGAGGGTGCGCCCAAAATTGTCGAGCATCTTGTCGGCAAATTCGGCCTTCTCAGCACGATCCATATCTGGATAGATCAGTTCAAGGTTTTTGATGATCCGGCGCTTATAACCCGCGATCGGTCCAAGAAATTTGGCCGAGAAACGACCAAACCAAGCGATGCGTGAAGCATAGGGTTTGCGACCGACATACCAAAGGACAGCCTGGAAAATCTTGTAACTGATCCAGTCTTCCGAAAGTTTTAAGCGGCTGCGAGGTTCGGACATCAATGCTCCTTTGTAGTGCCCCTGTTTAGGGGGGGAGTTGATGCGCGGCAAGGCCTAGCCGTTTTGCTTTTTCAAGAGAGTGATTTCGCCGTTGTCCTCCAGTACCCTGATCGAAGCGATGAGCGCTTTATGTGCGGCTTCACCTTCTTTGGCGGAAACGGTTCCGCGTTCAGCGATTGCCTCGCACAGTGAATTGGCCAACCGCTTTGAGATATTGGCAAGGATGAACTCTGCGGTCGCCTCTGCCTTGCTGCCTTGTGACATTGCAAAAGCGAGGCCGCAGCCTAGTTGGTCTTGGGGGATACTTCGCAGGACGTTTGGCATGTCCTTTGGCTCGATGCGGTCTTTGATATCGACAAAGGTGAAAATCGACTCGCGGACTGTGCTGGCGAATTCTGGAGCGTCTTCGTCAAGCGCACCGAGTATTGCATCGCGCGTTGCGCTGTCGGACGAGTTCAATATCTCGGCCACGCGTTTACCATTTGGCATGTCAAAGCCTTTGGTCTTTTGAATACAATACACCTCGGCCAGTGATGCACCGATAGTTGCAATGACATTGGGCGGTGCGACCTCAACACGGGACATTGACTGAGCGATCCGGCGCGCTGTGGGGCCGCTTAGCGCACGGAGCAAATCGGCGGCATCGGCCACGGCGAGTTTCGAAAGCCATATCGCGCCTATTTCGGGCGCTTCTGTTGATGCGAGACGGATTCGAGTGTCCAAGTCTAGTCCCGCGAGCCTAGTCCACGGATCGAGCGTGGGCGCGCCGAGTGTCTCTGTCCTCAAACGATCCTGCGCCGCACTGCTGAGATATGGTGACAGGCTTTCGGTTGCTGCTTGGAGGCCATCACCTGATGGAAGGGCAAGCGATTCCAGTTCGGCATTGAATTCTGAAACGATACGCGTGAGCGTCGCTTGATCAATATCGGGCAGATCGCCCAGCTCTTTTGTCAAAGACACCTGAACGTCTTCTGGTAGGGCATCCAAAGGCATGGCGTTACCCTGTGACAGCAGGTGGCGCAGAATAATTGCCGCCTTGCGTCGCTTGTTTTCGGGGTGCGCAGAAGGCGCGGGTTGACCATCGAGCATTTCACTACCTCCGCGACTGAAATTAGGCGAAGAAGTCTGAATAAACTCTTACAAACCTATACTTTTTGGGTGTGTTCCGAAACTTGCGAGGCAAAGAGGCGGAGCTGTTCGCGATTGCCGGGATCAGCGGCTTCAAACGTCGATACTTGCTGATGGAAGGTCAAGAATAACGCGTGGGCCGTGTCACATTCCGCGTCGGTAAACTCGCGATCAGGACGCGCAATGCCGCAAAAACTTTGCGAACCATAGCTGTTCGTTGCGCATGCAACACCGTAGGTAAGCCCATATTCTGCCGATCTTTTGAACACGATCTGGTCAGGTGCCGCGAGGTCACTCCAACGTTTCACGCCGATTTCGCTTACACCCCACAAGACAACTGGATCATCAACGACATAGCCTTGTTGTGAATACTCTTTGGTCCATTCGGTAGAAAAGGTCTGGAATAGATATGACGGCGTGCTAAAGTTGATCCGCATCGCGAGCGCAAAACCAGAAGGCGCGTTCGCTTTGAGTGCTTCTAGGGTTTCGGAGATGTCAAAAATTGATGTCATTTTGGGAGCCTAGAGCGTGGTAAAGAGTTAATCGTATATTATTTGAACCAACACAAGTTTTGCGTGTGCGAAAAAGTCGTAGTTATTGGCTTAAACGAGGGGGGAATAGTGACGCTACCGATGAAGGTCGTTGGCAGACTAGAGCAGGAGGAGCTTGATAGGCTCTCGCCGCAAGGGTTTTATATCGCTCTGCGGATTGGTTTTGCTTTCCCAAAAGAAGAATTGAACGCTTTCCCTCAGCCTTGGATCGAAACCTACACGAACGAACGTTTGGTTCTGGTGGATCCGATTGTGCGTTGGGCTTACCGCATAGGTGGTGCAATTCGTTGGAGCGATCCAGCCTTCGGTCAGCATCACGAGTTTTTCGTGAAAGCTGCGCGCTTTGGCTTGAAATATGGGGCAAGCTTCACGTCGCGTGATAAGGCGAATGGTGGCCAAATATCGGTTGGACACTTTGTGCGCGATGACCGTGAATTTTTGGAAGAAGAGCTGGTCCTTTTGCGCGGCCATCTTGAGGCCCTTCACCGTGCCAGTGCACCGCCAACAAACCTCACGGATGCCGAGATTGAGACCTTGTCACTGGTCAAAGACGGAATGCGCCTAAAGCAAGCGGCGCATGTCTTGGGGATTAGCGAAGGTGCAGTCAAATTACGGCTGCGCAATGCCAAGATGAAACTTGGGGCTGCAACGAGTACCCAAGCCGCAACGATGGCAAGCGACCACGGGCTCATCTAGACACTTGACCGAAAAAAAGGGGCCGCTCGGGCCCCTTTCTCTTTGGTTATTCGCCGAAGACGCGGCGGAAGATCGTATCGACATGTTTGGTGTGATATTCCATGTCGAACTTTTCGTTGATGCCGTCTTCGCCCAGAGCTTTGACCACTTCGGCATCTGCGAGAAGTAGCTCGCGGAAGTCGAGACGCTCTTCCCAGACTTTGAGCGCGTTGCGCTGAACCATCGAGTAGGCATCTTCACGACTCACGCCCGCTTGGGTGAGGGCGAGAAGCACACGCTGCGACATCACAAGACCGGGGAACTTGTTCATGTTGTCGAGCATGTTCTGCGGGAACACGAGCATCTTGTCGATCACGCCTGTGAGACGGTTCAACGCGAAGTCGAGGGTAATGGTGGTGTCCGGCCCGATGGCACGCTCCACAGAAGAGTGCGAAATGTCACGCTCGTGCCAAAGTGCGACGTTTTCCATCGCGGGGATGACCGACATACGCACGAGACGGGCAAGACCGGTCAGGTTCTCGGTCAGAACTGGGTTCTTCTTGTGCGGCATCGCAGACGAACCCTTTTGGCCCATCGAGAAGAATTCTGCGCCTTCAAGAACTTCAGTGCGCTGCATGTGGCGAATTTCGATGGCGACGTTTTCGATCGACGAGGCAATAACGCCTAGGGTCGCAAAGAACATCGCGTGGCGGTCACGTGGGATAACTTGGGTCGAGATCGGTTCAGGCGAAAGGCCGAGCTTTTCGCAGACGTGCTCTTCGACGCGCGGGTCGATGTTCGCAAATGTGCCGACAGCGCCCGAAATCGCACCGGTCGCGATTTCTTCGCGGGCGAGCTTGAGACGGGCAAGGTTGCGGTCCATTTCAGCGTAGAAGCGGGCAAAGGTCAGGCCCATTGTGGTCGGCTCGGCGTGAATGCCGTGGCTGCGACCGACGCGGACGGAGTTCTTGTGCTCCATTGCGCGTTTCTTGAGCGCAGCGAGAAGGGCTTCCATATCCTTGATCAGAATGTCGGAGGCGCGAACCAGCTGAACGTTAAAGCAGGTGTCCAGAACGTCCGAAGAGGTCATGCCCTGATGCACAAAGCGGGCTTCTTCCGAGCCGACGTGTTCTGCAAGGTGGGTAAGGAACGCAATAACGTCGTGCTTTGTGACGGCTTCGATTTCGTCGATGCGGTCAACGTTGAATTCGACGTCCTTGGCTTTCCAGACTGCGTCAGCATTTTCGCGCGGGATCACGCCCAGATCGGCCTGTGCATCACAGGCATGCGCCTCGATCTCGTACCAGATTTTGAACTTGGTTTCCGGCGACCAGATGGCAACCATATCGGGGCGGGCGTAACGGGGGATCATAGCGAGCAGCCTCTTTGTCATAAGGATTGGCTGCCTCTTAATGCCAAGGGGGGCTGGCGGCAAGTCTGATGGGGTAAGTCCTTTGCTGAAAGGTATCCAAAAGCGTCGGCATTGTCTCGCTTGGGGTCGCGGCCAACGATTGTCAAACCTGTAAACAAAGGTAAGTTGCGGTCGAGGAGCCAATAGAGAGCAGATGTCGAGGTTCACTAGAACAATTGCGGTGTTGATCCTTTTCGGGATCGGATTCTCCCATTTGGGAAGCCTGATTGCCTTTGCGGATTCATTGGCCGTTGTACGCCCGCTGTTGCTCATCGCAGGTTATGCGGTTGTCTTTGCACTGTTGTTTATGCGCACACGTCTCTTTGCCGCTTTCGTGCTTGCCGGTGTGGTTACGTCGAGCATTGATACAATCTGGGCGCTGCATGGAGGGCAGGGACAAGCTGGCTCTCTTTCGCTCTATCAAAAGAACATGCTTTGGAATGGCACAGACCGTCAGTCTTTGCTTGATGACATCCTTCGGGCAGACGCAGATTTTGTCACGCTTCAAGAAACCTCGAACGACAATATGGGCGTATTGAATGGGCTTGAGAGCGTTTATCCGCACCGTTTAGCCTGTACGACTGCGGGCAATGGCGGCATTGCGATCTATTCAAAGTATCCTCTGACCCAGCCGGACCCAAAGTGTGAGTTCGGCGACGGTGTTGTTGTGGCGCAGGCTGAGTTGCCGGGCGGTGGGGCGGTTTGGGTGGCTTCGGTGCATTTGAACTGGCCGTTCCCTTATACGCAGGCGAACCAAGTCCCTGCGATCACCACAGGGCTTGCAGCTCTGGAAGGGCCGATCCTCGTTGGAGGCGACTTTAATATGGTGCCATGGGGGGGCTCGGTGCGCCTCATTGAAAAGGCAGCGCGGGCTGAACGTCTCGGTGGATACTTGACGACTTTTCCAACTTTTGGCTGGAAGTTGATCCTGCCAATCGACCACGTCTTAATCCCTGAGACGGGAGAGGGTTTTGTAGAGGTGCGCCCCTTGCACGGGTCTGACCATCTTGGGCTCTTGGCACGCTTTTCGATTTGAACAAGGCTTGAGCATGGTTGCAATTCTTCAAGACAGCTTGCCCGAGGATCAGCGCATTGCAGCTGGTTTTCCGCTCCCCAAAATGCAGCCCGTCACTGGACCGATTTTGCGCGTAGATGAGGCTTACACCCTACAGGTCACCGAAAAGCTTCGACTGCTCCAAGAGAACGCCGCCGCGCATATTGCGGTACTTCCCACTGCTGAAGCTGCGGTAAACGAGCTTTATCATTTCGTCCTCGATGAACTGCGCCACTTGGGCGGCTTTGAGGTCACGGTTGATAAGGTGAATTGTCCGGACGGGCATGTTGTGACGCTTGATCCCGAAAGGCCGCTCGAAACGCTTGCGGCTCTTATCCAAGAAGACCTATGTATCTTGCAAAAACAAGGTGACGAGCATGTGCTCACTGCCGCACTACTTGGATTTCCTGCCGCTTGGACCCTATCGGAAAAGATCGGCCATCCGCTAACGCGTATTCACATGCCTGTGCATCATTATGAGGCGTCGATCGCATCGCGGGTTCAGCGGTTCTTTGATGGGGTGCAGGTGGGGCGGCCGCTTTGGCGTGCCAATCTCCTCCGCTATCAAAACTACGAACTGTATCAGGCGCATAGCGAGGCTAATCCGCGGCCAGTGGGGACGGAGAACAGCCCCTATATACGCAGCGAACGACAAACCGTATTCCGATTGCCAAAGACGGATGCAGTGGTGTTTTCGATAAAGACGGTCGTGATAAAAGCTTAGCGCTTTATCAGGCTCCGAAGTCGCTCAAGGCGGCTAGGGGCGTTTACAGTATCTTCGCAAATCTGCGGATGAATATTCTTGGGCTGGCTTCCAAACAGTCGTCCTTGACGCGCAGTTTGCGCCTTCCAGCGCTTTTCAATCGCTGCAATGCGTTCTTCGGTCGGAAGGTCCTGAAAGGACAGAGGTGTTTTTTGATCGAAAGCCATAACGAGCCCAGAAAAGTAACAATTACAAAGACAAGCACTCACTTGCCCGCTTTTGTAGTTACGGCTCGAATGAGGCCTGATTTAGACCTTCATGTGCGAATAGTCTGACCATTCTCGCGTTTTTTAATGACTTTCGGTGCTCTGCATCAAAAATGAAAAAGGGCACCCGAAGGTGCCCTTTTCCGAAGATATCAACAGTGCGATTAGCAGCTGTAGTACATCTGGTATTCGATCGGGTGCGGAGTGTGCTCGTAGGCGTAAACTTCCTGCCACTTGAGGTCCATGTAGGCCTGAAGCTGCTCTTTGGTGAACACGTCACCAGCGAGGAGGAAGTCCATGTCTGCTTCGAGAGCTTCGAGAGCTTCGCGGAGCGAACCACAAACGGTCGGGATTGCTGCCAGTTCTTCCGGCGGCAGATCGTAAAGGTCCTTGTCCGACGACGGGCCCGGATCGATCTTGTTCTTGATGCCGTCAAGGCCAGCCATAAGCAGAGCCGAGAATGCAAGGTAGGGGTTCGCTGCCGGATCGGGGAAGCGAGCCTCAACGCGCTTGGCCTTCGGCGACTCCGACCACGGAATACGAACGCAACCCGAACGGTTACGAGCCGAGTACGCACGAAGAACCGGAGCTTCGAAGCCCGGGATCAGACGCTTGTACGAGTTGGTCGACGGGTTGGTCAGCGCGTTAAGAGCCTTAGCGTGCTTGAGGATACCACCGATGAAGTAGAGAGCTTCCTGCGAAAGGTCTGCATACTTGTCGCCAGCGAAGAGCGGCTTGCCGTCTTTCCAGATCGACATGTTCACGTGCATACCCGAACCGTTGTCGCCTGCCATCGGCTTGGGCATGAAGGTTGCCGACTTGCCGTAGGACTGCGCTACGTTGTGGATGATGTACTTGTACTTCTGGATGTTGTCGGCCTGCTGAACAAGACCACCGAAGATCATGCCAAGCTCGTGCTGACAGGTCGCCACTTCGTGGTGGTGCTTGTCGACTTTGATGCCGATACGCTTCATGGTCGAGAGCATCTCGCCGCGGATGTCCTGAGCTTCGTCGATCGGGTTGACCGGGAAGTAGCCGCCCTTGTGGCCAGCGCGGTGAGCAAGGTTGCCCATTTCCATCTCAGCGTCGGTGTTCCAAGCAGCTGCTTCAGCATCGATCTGGTAAGCAACTTTGGACGGGGTAACCGAGTAACGTACGTTGTCGAAAAGGAAGAATTCAGCTTCCGGACCGAAGTACGAGGTGTCGCCGATACCCGAGGACTTGAGGTAAGCTTCGGCTTTCTTTGCGATCTGGCGCGGGCAACGGTCGTATGCTTCGCCGGTGTCAGGCTCAACAACGTCGCAGTGAATTGCGAGGGTTGCTTCTGCGTAGAAGGGGTCCATGTAGGCCGACGAGGTGTCGGGCATGAGTTTCATGTCGGACTGGTCGATCGACTTCCAGCCAGCGATGGACGAACCATCGAACATGAAGCCTTCTTCGAGGAAGTCTTCGTCTACGAGATCGGCAACAACAGTAACGTGCTGGAGCTTACCCTTGGGGTCGGTGAAACGGATGTCGACATACTGAATGTCTTCATCCTTTAAAAGTGCTAGAACTTCCTTGGTGTTCATCCCTAGTTTCCTCTTGGACTGAATTCTTAAGGGGCGGATTAGAGGGCGTCGTCGCCCACTTCACCGGTGCGGATGCGGATTGCCTGTTCGACCGAAGAGACGAAAATCTTTCCGTCCCCGATCTTGTCGGTTTTGGCAGCGCCGATGATGGCTTCGATGGCGCTTTCGACTTGATCGTCTGCAAGCACCAGTTCGATTTTTACTTTGGGCAGGAAGTCTACGACATATTCTGCGCCGCGATAGAGCTCAGTGTGACCCTTCTGACGACCAAAGCCTTTGACTTCGACAACAGAAAGACCCTGAACGCCTGCTTCTTGCAGAGCTTCTTTGACTTCATCAAGCTTGAACGGCTTGATAATCGCCTCGATCTTTTTCATGGACGCGACTCCCTCCAGGTATGCTTCACTGGGCGTCAGATCATTTCTGACTGACATGCACAATCGAGCGGCGCGGGACTCGCGCCTTCGGATCGGCAATTCCCTACCTGTTGCTTAAAAAATGTGCAATACGATTGATGAAAGTGCGGTTTGAAAACTTTTCTTGCACGTTTGGGGGCATCTTTACTGTCGAGCGCTTAATTCGCGATCAAAGCGAAGTCTCGAGCTTGCACGATAAAGTGGAGTGGGCGAGGCTCGAGGAAAGACAGGAAAGCCATATGCACGATCTTATCACAGCTGCACAGATGCGTCAGGCCGAAGCGGACCAAATCGCGACTGGCCGAGCTTCCGGGCTAGATCTGATGGAGCGGGCAGGGTGCGGAGTGGTAGATGCAATTCTCGCAGCGCAGCCGGAATTCGCGCATGCGCCGCAAAGTGTGGCAGTCCTCTGCGGTCCGGGGAACAATGGCGGTGATGGCTATGTGATCGCGCGTCTCCTGAAAGAAAGAGGCTGGGGCGTTGATGTCTTTGCGTTTGGTGATCCTGCAAAGCTTCCCCCAGATGCTTACGCGTCCTATCAGCGATGGCTGGCGATCGGTTCAGTCTTGCCGCTCAACGCCTTTCATGGAGGCCAAAGGGTGGGGGTGGATGCCTTATTTGGCATCGGCATTTCTCGAGCAATCCCATCTGAATGCGCCAGCGCGCTCGATTTCCTCGGGTCGATGTACGCGGTCGCTGTTGATTGCCCGTCTGGACTCGATGTCGATACCGGCGATTGGCTCGGTCCAGAGTGGGTGCCTGATCTCTGCGTAACCTTTCACAAACCGAAAATCGGGCACTTCCTTGGAGAAGTCGCAAGCCAACGTCCAGTGATCGTGGACATCGGCCTGAAGCGAGACGATTCGCTCAGCGTGAAATTGGTAGATGCGAATAAGGCGTGGTTAGACAGAGTTGCGTTTGGTTATCACCTTGGCGCGCATAAATATGATCGTGGTCACACGCTTGTCGTAGGAGGAGGCGTTGGCAGAGGTGGAGCAGGGCGACTTGCCGCGCGGGCCGCGCTGCGGGCTGGGGTTGGGCTCGCCACGCTTGGTGTGCCCCGCGCTGCGATTTCCGAAAACGCGGCGCGCCTAGATGCCATCATGCTGCGCGAGGTTGATACCCCCGCTGACCTTGACGAGCTCCTTGGCGATCCGCGCTATTCGTCTGTGTGCCTTGGTCCGGGGCTCGGTGTAGGGGCCGAAACGCAGCAAATGGCGGCAATTGCGTTGAGTAATCCAGAACGCAAAGTCGTTTTGGATGCGGATGCTCTCACGAGTTTTATGGGCAAGCCCGACACGCTTTTTTCCTTGGTAAAAGGGCAGGTCGTGATGACACCACATGAAGGCGAGTTTGCGCGCCTTTTCCCTGATCTTGGTGAACGCATGCGCACGATTTCAAAGCTTGAGGCCGCATGTCTCGCTGCAAAACGTTCTGGGATGACTGTTCTATTAAAAGGCGCGGCGACCGTGATTGCGAGTCCAGACGGACGCGCTTCGATCCATGCTGCGCTTTATGATCGTCGGGCGCCTTGGCTCGGAACGGCTGGTGCTGGTGATGTCCTTGCAGGGATGATCGCTGGGCTTGTTGCAGGTGGCGGCGCGTTGGAGCATTTCCACGACAAAATAGAAGCCGCGACTTGGCTTCATGTCGAGGCCGCGCGCACCTTTGGCCCAGCTTTGATTGCAGAGGATATTGCAGATCAGATCCCCGCAGTTCTTAGACGGCTTGGGTACTAAAATAGAAACGCCGCCTTAAAGGCGGCGCTAGAGGTCCCGTCTTGGAAGGGGAACTCAAACCTCTGAGGTCGCAACCTCCACACCATCTGCATAGATGATGTGCTGGCGGTCGAACTTGAGGTCAAAAATCTTTACTTGGGTCTTAGCCGCTTGCGAAATGAACTCGCCATCAACCAGACGACGGGCAGGAACCAACGCGGGCGATTTGCCAAATAGCGCCTGAGCACGCCAGTCGCGGATGTGAATAAGCGTATCGGGGGATGTCAGCATTTCGGCTTCGGGACGGTTGTGACCGAGCGAGCCTGCTTTGATCTTGATCGGTGCCATCGTCACTTCGGTCGCAGCCATTCCTTTAAGGACAGCCATACCGGCGTCACGGGTAATGATGCGGTCACCAATCTGAAGATCTTCGACCTTCATTTCACCCTTGAGCGTCAGAACAGTCGTGCCAGCAACGAGACCGGTACGCTTGGTAAGCGCGACGTTAAAAGTCTGGCCGGTTTTTGCGATCGTGGTCTGCATGTTCTTCTCCGCTCTTTCAGCTTCCCCTTAATTTACGGCAGAATGTGGCGGAAATTAGTTCTCGAAAGGATAATTTTGGGGGCAATCGGAATTTTAGGTCTCGCAACCGCCGAAAACCTTTGCTAGATGCAGGCGCAGTGCGGGTGTGGCGAAATTGGTAGACGCACCAGATTTAGGTTCTGGCGCCGCAAGGCGTGGGGGTTCAAGTCCCTCCACCCGCACCAACATCCTGAAAGATTTGAATAATTGCGTGTTGCTCATCGCTTGGAGTGCACTGCTATTGCGCGTTATGTGCTTGAGCTATTCAATCTTGTCGGGCGTAGATTCACATGGGCTGCCTACGCAGTAACATTATTGAGTGAATCGAATTTTCCATACATTTTGGCGCGTTTTGCAGCGAAGTGGGTGCTCGAATTCTCAAAAGGATAGATTCGCAGCACTGATTCCGGTTTAGTTTTCTCCGCCAAAGGGCCGTACGTGCGAGCGCCTGAAAATAAATGGCCAAAGAGCCACTCTGAAACGGCGTCTTTTGCCCTTTTCGCCTTGCTTTGATGCACGACCGCCAATAGAAGGGCGTCTGATTTAAAGGCTTGGCCGCAAGGGCGGCCTGACAGAGACGTAGAAGGACGCAAACTATGCAGGTCACCGAGACCCTCAACGAAGGCCTCAAGCGCGGCTACACCATCACCGTTACCGCTGCTGAACTCGAAGCCAAAGTAAACGAGAAGCTGATTGAAGCTCAGCCCGAGATCGAGATGAAAGGCTTCCGCAAGGGCAAAGTGCCGATGGCAATGCTCAAGAAGCAATTCGGTCAGCGCGTTATGGGCGAAGCCATGCAAGAAGCTATCGATGGTGCGATGAACGACCACCTCGAAACTTCGGGCGACCGTCCCGCGGCTCAGCCCTCGATGAAAATGGCGAATGAAGACTGGAAAGAGGGCGACGACGTTGTTGTAGAAGTTGCTTACGAGCGTCTTCCCGATGTTCCCGCTGTAGACTTTGGTTCGATCAAGCTCGAGCGTATGGTTGTTAAGGCCGACGACGCTTCTGTGACCGAAGCCCTTGAAAACCTCGCGAAGACCTCGAAGCAGTTCGAAGCCCGCCGCAAAGGTTCCAAGGCTAAGGATGGCGATCAGGTTATCATCGACTTCGTTGGTAAAGTTGACGGCGAAGAGTTCGACGGCGGCAAAGCTGAAGACTATCCGCTCGTTCTTGGTTCGAACTCCTTCATCCCCGGCTTTGAAGCTGGCGTAGAAGGCATGAAAGCCGAAGAAACCAAAGACGTTGAAGTGAAGTTCCCGGAAAGCTATGGCGCTGAGAACCTTGCTGGCAAGGACGCTGTTTTCACCGTCACCGTCAAAGAAGTTAAAGCTCCGAAGGATGCTGAGATCGATGACGAGCTAGCGAAGAACTTCGGCGCAGAAAGCCTCGAAGCGCTTAAGGGCCAGATCGCTGAGCGTCTTGAAGCAGAATACACCGGCGCAACACGCGCAGTTGCCAAGCGTGCTCTTCTCGACGCACTCGACAAGGCTGTTACGTTTGAACTTCCGCCGAGCCTCGTTGAAGCAGAAGCAAACCAGATCGCACACCAGCTTTGGCACGAAGAGAACCCCGAAGTTCACGATCACAACCACGGTTCGATCGATGCAACGGACGAGCACAAGTCACTTGCTGAGCGCCGCGTAAAGCTTGGTCTTCTCCTCGCTGACGTCGGCCAGAAGGCAGAGATTCAAGTTTCGGATGCTGAACTGACCCAAGCAGTCATGAACCAGGCACGTCAGTACCCGGGTCAAGAGCGTCAGTTCTTTGAATTCGTTCAGCAGAACGCTCAGTTCCGCCAGCAGCTTCAGGCACCGATTTTCGAAGATAAGGTTGTAGACCACATCCTCGCGAATGCGTCGGTCTCGGAAAAAGAAGCTTCGAAGGACGATCTTCAGAAGGCTATCGAAGCTCTCGACGAAGAGTGATTTCTTCGAAAAAACTAGAATGATTGGAAAAGCGCCCTTTCGGGCGCTTTTTCATTTTTAAGATTGATTCATCTTTCTGAGCGATTACCCTAAGGTAAAGTAATTTTGGGGGCATTTCGTGCAAGGGTTGGGTGAAGGCATTTGGCTCATTGATGGTTCGACAGTTGATGTCGCGGGATTCAAATATTCGACAAGAATGGCAGTCATACGTCTTGAGAACGGCGAGTTGGTTCTATGGTCGCCGATTGAACTGACAGCGCAAATCACTGAATCTGTGAAGTCGCTTGGAGAGGTTGCCCATCTCGTAGCGCCAAACTCATTTCATCATATTTTTCTGCGTGATTGGCTTCGCGCGTTTCCAAAGGCAAACCTCTATGCGCCAGCTTCATTTTCTGAGAGGCATAATCAGGTTTACGTCGATACGGTTATCGAAGATTTTGATTTTAATGGTGAAATCAAGAGCTTCTGTTACCCGACCGCGATGACAGATGAGGCGGTTCTTTATCACACGAAAAGCAAAACGATCATCTTCACAGATGTCCTTCAAAACCTGCCGGCTAAGACCTTCAAAGGATGGCGCAAATGGGCTGCGCAGCTTGATCTTATGACAACAGGAATGCCCGCGGTCCCACGAAAGTTTCGCCTAGCCACCCGTCGGAAGCGTGCACGTCAGGTCATTCAAGAGATGTTGGAAAATCCGATCGAGAACATCGTCATCGCACATGGGGAATGCGTATTTGGAAATGGGCGCGCGCATTTGTTTGAGGCCTTCAAGTGGCTCGGTATTTCAGCGCGTTGAGAAAGCAATCCAGACAGCAATTCCTGCGAGCGTGAACGAGAACAAAAGCCTGACAGATGTTTTGCTGCGCCACTCGTCAAAGATATCCCCGATCGCGCTTCCTAAGATCACGAGCAAAGTGTGGACGATTGCAGCGATCAAGAGGTGGATGCTGCCCAAGATTAGGATTTGGATCCATATTGGGCCTAGGTCAGGCGCGGTGAATTGACCGACCACAACCATATAAAAGACCAGAGCCTTTGGATTGAGGAGGTTGGAGACAAAGCCGCGCCGAAACGATGTGCTGTGGTCGAGAGATACTGGCGCGTTTTCGGCAGTTTCGACCCAAGCGCGCCAAGCGAGATAGAGCATAAAGCCAACACCCGCCCAACGTAGACCTTGAAAGAGCATCTCGGAGCCTGCCGCGAGTGCAGACAGGCCAGTTGCGGCGGCGAAAACTTGGGCAGCAAGTCCTAGGGTGATGCCAACCACTGCGATCAAGCCTGTCTTTCGACCTTGCTGGGCTGAGAGTGCGGCGAGCCATCCCATATTTGGGCCCGGAGTGAGTTCGATCATGACCATAGCGATCAAGAAGGACGCCCAATTAATATGGCCGATGAAATCTAGCATGCCCCGATCCCCATTTCATTTAGGTTAGGCGCAACGCAAGGGAGAGGCCATAGCATTCGAGCAAAAGAAAAGGCCGCGTACGAGACGCGGCCTTTCGTAGTCATTAGCTCGAAGCGATTACTCAGCCGAGTCTTCGTCTTCGTCAGAAGCAGCGCCACCGATGTCGTCGAACAGGTTCGACATTTCGAAATCAGCAGCAGCTTCTTCTTCAGCTGCGAGTTCCTGAATCGACTTGCCCGAAGCCTGAATTTCAGCTTCTTCGGTCGAACGAGCAACGTTGATGGTGATCTGAGCAGTAACTTCCGGGTGAAGCACAACGTTAACGGTGTGCAGGCCGAGGTCCTTGATACCTGCGAGCAGAACAACCTGCTTGCGGTCAACCGAGAAACCTTTTGCGGTCGCAACTTCGGCGATGTCACGCGGGGTGACCGAACCGTAGAGCGAACCACCGTCGGAAGCGGAACGAATCACAACAAACTGCTGGCCGTTCAGGCGATCAGCAAGTGCTTCTGCTTCTTTTTTGGTTTCGAGGTTGCGTGCTTCGAGCTGAGCTTTGTCTGCGTCGAAACGAGCTTTGTTAGCTTCGTTCGCGCGGAGAGCTTTGCCCTGCGGCAGGAGGAAGTTGCGTGCGTAGCCGTCCTTAACAGAAACGACATCGCCCATCTGGCCAAGCTTGGCCACGCGTTCAAGAAGGATAACGTCCATTGGAGTAGCTCCTCTTACTTAACTGCGTAGGGCAGGAGGGCCAAGAAACGTGCGCGCTTGATTGCTTGAGCGAGCTTACGCTGGTTCTTGGCGCCAACGGCGGTGATACGGGCGGGAACGATTTTACCGCGCTCAGAGATGTAGCGCTGGAGAAGACGGGTGTCTTTGTAATCGATCACGGGTGCGCCTTCGCCCTCGAACGGGTCCGACTTGCGACGGCGGAAAAATGGTTTAGCTGCCATGACTTAGTGTCCTTTCGTGATCAACTTAGCGGCGTTCGCGGCGCGGTTCGCGCTCGTCACGCTTCTGCATCTGAACCGAAGGGCCATCTTCGTGACCTTCGACCTTGATGGTCAGAACGCGCATTACGTCGTCGTGAAGGCCCATCAGACGCTCCATTTCCTGAACAGCAGCCGACGGTGCGTCGGTGCGCAGGAAGGCGTAGTGGCCCTTGCGGTTCTTGTTGATCTTGTAGGCCATCGTTTTGACACCCCAGTACTCGGTGCCAACTACCTTGCCGCCGTTGTCAGAGATAACGGTCGAGAAGTGTTCGATAAGACCTTCAGCCTGCGTGTTGGACAAGTCCTGACGCGAGATAAAGACATGCTCGTAAAGCGGCATGTTCGCTCCTGTCATTTGCGGCGCATTTCAAAAGGAGGGGGAATGAGATCTTCCGCACCCCACCTACGAGAGACTGCGCAGTTCATATAAATACGCGGAAGATGCGGCCTTATACATGCGGCGGCACTGAACACAAGCGTAAAGTAAGGGGAAATTCACAAACCCGAAGGTCTGAACAATACCTTTGGAATGCCTTGGGTCTGTCCGAGGTGCGCCGCTTTTGTGCCCCATTTGGGAGGTCATCTGAGATCAGCCAAACAAGGAGCGATCCAATGAGCCTAATGCCTGCAACCGAAGAATTCCGCAACGGATTTGATACGCCTGCAATTGATATGTCACACGCAAGCATGGCGCTTGATGAAACCTATTGGGGTTACATCATCCGTGACATGCGCCGCGGTGATGCGATGCTTCTTGCGATGCAAATGGCAGCCGGCGCAATGGCCGCTGCTTTCGCGGTAGCGACTGCTGGTCTTTGGGCAATGCCTTCAATGGCTTTTACCGGCGCCGCACTGGTGTCCAAAGCGATCCTTTCGGCCTTTTTCCTTGGAATGGCTGGCGTTTTGGCTTGGTACGCAACCCGCGGCTCACGCTCTGAACTTCAAGTAGACCTGCGCTTGGGCGAAGTTCGTGAAGTTGTTCGCAATCGCGCCGGTCGCGCAACCCTTGTCGGTCGCTATGGCTTTGACGCGATTGGTGGTGCGTTCCTTGATGGCTCTAAAGCGGGCAAAGGAAATGCGGCTCTCAAGATCCGTTACCGTAACACCACCCAAAGCATCGAAGTTGCACGTGGTCCGCTCGCCCGTATCGAGGCACTGCGCGATCGTCTTGGCCGTGATTTGCTTTCCGACCCAATCAACAAGCGCAAGCGCGAGCCGCTTCCGGAACCGAAATTCGCGTTCTGATCTGATTTCCCGCATTGTTTGGTGAAAGGGTGGCCATTGAGCCGCCCTTTTTGTTGTTTGATGCTCGCTTTTCTTGTGAAGATGCTCTGCACGCGATAGAGGATTGGAAAACCAATACTAAGGAAGGGACACATGCGGGCATTCGTATTTCCGGGGCAGGGCGCTCAGACCATTGGTATGGGCAAGGCGCTCGCCGATGCTTACCCGAGCGCAAAAGCAATTTTCGACGAAGTCGATGATGCGTTGGGCGAAAAGCTCTCTGCGCTGATTTGGGAGGGCGAGATCGAAACTCTGACGCTGACCCAGAACGCACAGCCGGCGCTTATGGCGACCTCGCTTGCAGCGATGCGCGCGCTTGAAGCAGAGGGTATCGAGGTAACCGCCGCTGATTTTGTAGCGGGTCACTCGCTTGGGGAATACTCGGCTCTGGCCGCTGCCGGTGCGATCAGCGTCTCTGATACGGCGCGTCTCCTTCGTATTCGCGGTCTTGCCATGCAAGAGGCCGTGCCTGTGGGCGTCGGGGCGATGGCTGCTTTGCTCGGGCTTGATTTCGAAGGGGCTCGCGCTGTGGCAGAAGAAGCCGCTCAGGGTCAGGTCTGTCAGGCCGCCAACGACAACGATCCGTCGCAGGTCGTCGTGTCCGGTCACAAAGAAGCCGTAGAGCGCGCCTTGGTCATCGCCAAAGAAAAGGGCGCAAAGCGCGCGCTTTTGCTTCCGGTTTCCGCTCCGTTCCATTGTGAGCTTATGGCACCTGCTGCCGCGCGTATGGCCGAAGCTCTGGATGACGTCACCATCAATGAACCCCGAGTGCCCGTAGTGGCAAACGTGCGTGCGTCTGCGGTCAGCGATCCAGAAGTGATCCGTTCGCTTCTCGTTGAGCAGGTCACAGGTTCGGTCCGTTGGCGCGAGAGTGTCCTTTGGATGGGCGAGCAGGGCGTTACTCAGGCTTGGGAGATCGGCGCAGGCAAAGCTCTGTCTGGTATGATCAAGCGTATCAACAAAGAAATTGAAACCAACGCTGTCGGCACACCTGATGATGTTGCTGCTGCCAAAGCTGCTTTGGTTTGACTTAAGGGGAATAAATAAATGTTTGATCTCACAGGTAAAAACGCACTTGTAACAGGTGCATCGGGCGGCATTGGTGGCGAAATTGCTAAGGCACTTCACGCAGCGGGCGCGACCGTTGGTCTTTCGGGCACACGTGTTGAGCCGCTTGAGGCTCTGGCCAAGGAGCTTGGTGACCGCGTGCATGTCCTGCCGTGTAACCTGAGCGATGCTGCTGCGGTTGATGCGCTGCCGAAACAGGCTGCCGAAGCGATGGGGTCCGTTGATATCCTCGTGAACAACGCAGGGATCACCCGAGACAACCTCTTTATGCGGATGTCAGATGACGATTGGGAAAGCGTGCTCAACGTAAACCTCACCTCGACAATGCGTCTATGCAAAGGTGTAATCCGCGGCATGATGAAGTCCCGCTGGGGCCGTATTGTGAACATTTCGTCCATCGTCGGTGCAACCGGTAACCCGGGTCAGGCAAATTATGCTGCGTCCAAAGCTGGTATGATCGGTATGTCCAAATCCATCGCATACGAAGTCGCGAGCCGCGGGATCACCGTGAATTGTGTCGCTCCAGGCTTCATCGCGACGGCGATGACTGACAAGCTGACGGACGATCAAAAAGACAAGATCAACGTGCAGATTCCAGCAGCCCGTATGGGTGCGCCCGAGGAAATCGCTGCTGCTGTTCTTTATCTTGCTTCAAACGAAGCTGGCTATACCACCGGCGCGACGATCCACGTCAACGGTGGCATGGCAATGCTGTAAACGGTTCGGCCTCGCCCCAACGCGGGCGCGGCCATTCGTATTTTTAAGAGTTTTCTGGTCCACGAATTGAGAATCGCGCTTTTTATTTCAAGGCGAGGGACCCCTGATGGGACGAAAATCAGAATTTACTGACGAGCAGGTCTTTGGTTGGCTTGCAGAGCATTTGGCTAAAGAGGCGACTGCAACAGTTCAGCAAGTCTCGCTCGGCACGGGCGTCTCGGTCGGATCAATCTATCACCGCTATGGTTCGCTCGAGAATCTTTTTGCGGAAGCTTGGCTTTGGGCGCTGCGCGCGTACCATGAAAGAACGGTTTGGATGTTTAACCGCGCAGGGCAACGACCCGCTGTGCGTGTCGCACTTCAAATTGCGGGTTTGGCGACAGATGAGCCACATAAGGCAATGATTTTATTCTGTATTCCGCGCCGTGCGCTGGTGCGTTCCGGGGCGTCACAAACGCTTCGGGATGAAATTTCAGCGCTTGAAACGGAATGGGAGGAAGGTCTTCTCGATTTCGCCACTCGCTCATCCTTTTCGCCAGAGCGTCTGCGTTTGGCTGTTCGTGACGTTCCGCAAGCAGTGATTTGTCGGCATTTTCCGCATACTGCGATTCCAGATGAAACGGGCGCACTCGTCCGTGAAAGCTGTCTTGCGCTCTTAGGATCACCGTCGCGAGATCAAGAAGACTAATTTGGCGGCGAGGACAGAGTCGAAAGCGTTTGCGTCAGGTAAATTCTCTGCTATAGCCCATTCAGATTTGCCGGAGGGCGCTAAGGCGCAGGTCGGTTATCGCCCTATTAAGGGCCCATGAGCCGCCCCTCGGGGCAAGCAAAATACGGGCAAAGGCCCAAGACACTGTGAGGAATTGACATGAGCGACGTTGCAGACCGCGTTCGTAAGATCGTTGTAGAGCACCTTGGCGTGGAAGAAGACAAAGTCACCGAGAACGCTTCGTTCATCGACGATCTTGGCGCTGACAGCCTTGACACCGTTGAGCTCGTGATGGCTTTCGAAGAAGAGTTCGGCATCGAGATCCCCGATGACGCAGCCGAAACCATCCAGTCGTTCGGCGACGCTGTTAAGTTCATCGAAGGCGCTCAGTAAGCCCTTTATCCGGTGAACCGGTATTCAAACGGTCTCCTTCGGGAGGCCGTTTTTGTTTGTGCAGATAAAATTTTGCACCCAAAGAGCGCTATAAGTTGGGGTAAAGCGGTCTTTTGCCACTAGAACGGCGCTTGCGCACTTGCTCCTTGGTTAGGGGCTGCGCTATCAGTATCCGACATTATTCTAAAAGGTGAGGGCAGAATATGCGCCGTGTCGTTGTAACCGGATTGGGCCTTGTAACGCCGTTGGCTGATGGCGTCGAAGAGACCTGGAGCCGTCTTCTCGATGGTCAGTCGGGCGCAGGTCCGATCACGCAGTTCGATGCCAGCGAGTTGGCGACCACCTACGCCTGCGAAGTAAAGCGCGGCGATGGCACTGACGGCACCTTTAATGCTGACAAGTATCTCGCTCCGAAAGAGCAGCGCAAAATCGACCAGTTCATCATCTTCGGTCTTGCTGCTGCAATGCAGGCTGTTGAGGATTCCGGCTGGGTTGCGGAAACAGATGACCAAAAGAACCGCACTGGCGTTCTGATTGGTTCGGGCATTGGCGGCCTTAGCTCTATTGCGGACACTGCGATCCTGATCAAAGAAAAGGGCGCGCGCCGCGTGTCGCCGTTCTTTATTCCTGGCGCGCTGATCAACCTCATCTCGGGTCAGGTGTCGATCAAATACGGCTTTAAGGGTCCGAACCATTCTGTCGTGACGGCCTGTTCCACCGGTGCTCATGCGATCGGTGATGCGGCTCGCCTCATTAAATACGGCGCCGCTGACGTCATGGTTGCAGGCGGTGCAGAAGCCGCGATTTGCGAGATCGGCATCGCGGGTTTCAACGCTTGTAAGGCTCTGTCGACAAAGCGTGCTGACGATCCAAAGGCTGCAAGCCGTCCCTATGACAATGACCGCGATGGTTTCGTTATGGGTGAAGGTTCCGGCATCGTTGTTCTTGAAGAATATGAGCACGCCGTTGCGCGCGGTGCTAAGATCTACGCCGAAGTTCTTGGTTATGGAATGTCGGGCGATGCTTATCACATCACCGCGCCGTCCGAGGACGGTGAGGGCGCAGAGCGCTGCATGCGCGCCGCTCTCAAGGATGCAGGCCTTGAGCCCAAGTATATCGATTATATCAACGCCCACGGCACCTCTACCATGGCTGACACCATCGAGCTTGGCTCGGTTGAGCGTATGATGGGCGATGCAGCCTCAAAGGTCACTATGTCCTCGACCAAGTCGATGACGGGTCACCTTTTGGGCGCAGCCGGCGCGATCGAAGCAATCTTCTCAATCCTTGCGATCCGCGATCAGGTTGCTCCGCCGACGATTAACCTTGAGAACCCAGCGGTTGAAACCAAAGTGGACCTCGCGCCGAACAAAAAGCGCGAGCGTGAAATCAATATCGCACTGTCCAACTCCTTTGGCTTTGGCGGCACAAACGCTTCGGTGATCTTTGGGAAAGTGAGCTGATGTGGCGACATATTGCTGCTAATGCGCTGACGTTTTTGATTGTTGGCCTCTTCCTGTTGGGAGGGGTCGTACTTTGGGGCGCAAAGCAATACTCCAACGCAGGTCCGCTTGAGCAGGGCATCTGTCTTCAGGTGCGCTCAGGTTCAAACATGCGTGCTGTCAGCAAGGATTTAGAGGCGCAGGGTGCCTTGTCCTCTGCTTCGATCTTTCGCATCGGTGCGGATTACTCGGGTAAAGCGCCGAGCCTAAAGGCAGGAAGCTTCCTTATTCCCGAGGGTGCGTCGATGGAAGAGATTGTCGATATCGTAACGCGCGGCGGTCAGAATACCTGTGGAACCGAGGTGGTTTATCGTGTTGGCGTGACGCGCAATCAGGTGGAAATCCGCGAACTTGACCCCGCGACCAATCGGTTTGTCGAGGTTGCTAAATACAATCCTGCGGAAGATGCGACACCTGATGACTATGCGCGCGTCAAAGAAGACCCAGACACGCAATACAGCGTGGTCGTGGCCGAAGGTGTGACCAGTTGGCAGGTTCTAACGTCGCTCTCGGAAATTGACGGGCTTGAGGCTGATGTGACCGAGGTGCCATCCGAAGGTGTCCTTGCACCTGATGCCTATGAGTTCACTCCAGGCACAAAAGTTTCTGAGATCATTGGAAAAATGGAAGCCTCACAGCGCCAGATCCTCTCTGAGGCATGGGCGACACGCGCGGCTGATCTTCCGTTCGATACGCTTGAAGAAGCGCTCATTCTTGCTTCGATCATCGAAAAGGAAACGGGTGTTCCTGAGGAGCGCGGTCAGGTGGCGAGCGTCTTTATCAATCGTCTGCGTCAGGGCATGCGCCTTCAGACTGACCCGACGGTGATTTATGGCATCACCAAGGGTGAAGGCGTGCTGGGTCGAGGACTGCGCCAAAGTGAGCTTCGCGCTGAAACACCCTACAATACCTATGTGATCGAAGGTCTTCCGCCGACACCGATTGCCAACCCAGGTAAGGCGAGCATCGAAGCTGCACTGAACCCTGAGGAAACCGACTACATCTTCTTTGTAGCGGATGGCACGGGCGGGCACGCCTTTGCGGCGACACTCGCCGAACATAATCAAAACGTTGCGAAGTGGCGCGAAATCGAAAGTCAGCAAAGCAATAACTAAACAAAGGGCCGGTCGAAAGATCGGCCTTTTGCTTTTCGGTGGGGTGAGAGTTTCTTAACGCGCTGCCGCTAAAAGAGTTTGGCAAGCTAGAGAACGAAAGGAAGCGACCAAGGGCATTTGCCCTAAGGGTCGCTTTTTACGTTTCAAACGGGCGGGTTTCTAAATGAGGCAAATCCGCATGACACAAGAACGGAGCCATCAGTCCGAGGCAAGCCTTGAGCGCCGCAAGCTCGAGGAGGTAATAGAGATGTTCGACAGCGTTACCGAGACGCTGGCCGAACTTGTCCACGATATGCAGAGCGGCAAACCCGTGCCGCCCCGTCAGATCAGGGCGCAAATCGCCGATCTGCAATCCGCATACTTCAGCATCAAAAAGGCCGAGGAGGCTTTCCATGACAAGACAGGCAATGTCCAACGCGAAGGTGATATCGACTTTGACGCGATCCGGAGCGAAATCGGGCGCAAACTGGATAAGCTCCGAGCCGCCCGAGATGCAGAAGGGTTTTCTTGAAGGGGTCGCTGAGACATCCCTTCAAGGGCTTCTTTATCTATTTGAGTTCTGGGCGCTGCCGCATCAAATTCCGCCCGAAGGCGACTGGTCCACGTGGGTCATCCTTGGCGGGCGCGGTGCTGGTAAAACGCGAGCAGGGGCCGAATGGGTGCGCTCGATGGTGGAAGGTCCGCGCCCCCGTGATGCTGGGCGTGCCTCGCGACTTGCTCTGGTGGGCGAGACGCACGAGCAAGTGCGCGAGGTGATGATCTTTGGTGACAGTGGGATCATGGCCTGTTCGCCTCCTGATAGGCGGCCTGAATGGATCGCAGGGCGGCGGACGCTTGTTTGGCCCAACGGGTCAACCGCGCTGGCGGTGTCGGCGCATGATCCCGAAGTGCTGCGCGGACCTCAGTTCGATGGGGCTTGGGTGGACGAGCTCGCCAAATGGAAAAAGGGGCAAGAGGCGTGGGATATGCTGCAGTTTTGCCTCCGCCTTGGCGAACACCCTCGGGCATGTGTGACCACGACGCCGCGCAACGTTCAGGTTTTGCGTGATCTTTTGGATCGCAAAAGCACCGTTGTGACCCATGCGCCAACTTCGGCGAACCGCGCCAACCTTGCAGCGAGTTTCCTTGAGGAGGTCGAGGCGCGCTTTGGCGGCACGCACTTGGGTCGTCAGGAGCTGGACGGCGTTCTCATGTCCGAGGTTGAAGGCGCGCTTTGGCCGTCGGTAACGCTTGCACGTGCGCAGGCGGCAGAAGTTCCACCTCTTGATCGCATTGTGGTGGCCGTCGATCCGCCTGTGACAGGCAAAGCCACATCTGATGACTGTGGGATCGTGGTCGTGGGGGCCATCACAGAAGGGCCGCCTCAGGACTGGCGGGCCTATGTGCTTGAAGATGCGACGGTCTCGGCGGCCTCGCCTCAGGAATGGGCCTCGGCCGCAATCCGAGCGATGGAAAGGCATGGCGGGGATCGGCTTGTGGCAGAAGTCAATCAGGGCGGCGCTTTGGTCGAAAGCGTGGTACGCCAAATTGATCCGCTCGTCCCTTACAAGGGAGTCAGAGCGACACGAGGTAAGGTCGCCCGAGCAGAGCCTGTGGCGCAACTATACGAGCAGGGACGCGTTTTCCACGCTCGGGGGCTTGTGGACCTTGAGGAGCAGATGAGCCTGATGACGACGCGCGGGTTTCAGGGCGCAAAGTCGCCCGACCGTGTGGATGCGCTTGTCTGGGCTTTGACCGAGCTCTTGGTTGAGCCTGCGAGCCATTGGCGCAGACCGCAGGTCCGGCTCCTCTAGTGGGGTGTTGCGGGGGCACCGTGCGGTGCCCTTAGCACTTCTTCAGACATGACTGTCACATTGGCTTCATCAGATCGGACGAGGGCAGTTGCCTCCGGCAGGGTCAAGGAGACATGAATGTTTGATTTTCTGAAACGGCAAGCGGAAGAACCCGAAGCCATTGAGGCCAAAGCCTCGGCGGCGGGACGGGTTGTGGCGCTTGCATCCGGTCGCGTGGCATGGAGCCCGCGCGATGTGGTCTCACTCACTAAACAGGGCTTTTCGGGCAACCCCATTGGTTTCCGCGTGGTCAAGATGATCGCCGAAGCTGCGGCGTCCTTGCCACTGGTCCTGCAAGACCGTGAGCGCCGCTATGAGACGCATCCTGTGCAAGAGCTGATCGCACGTCCCAGCGCGGCTCAGGGCCGAGCAGCATTCCTAGAGGCGCTTTATGGTCAGCTTTTGCTCACCGGAAACGCTTATGTAGAAGCTGTTGGTGCGGGTGAGTTGCCGCTTGAACTACATGTGCTGCGCTCTGATCGCATGAGCCTTGTACCTGGCGAGGATGGCTGGCCCGTGGCCTATGACTACGCTGTTGGCGGGCGCAAGCATCGCTACGCGGTCGGGGGCGGTGCTTCACCCATCTGTCACATCCGAAATTTTCATCCGCAAGACGACCACTATGGTCTCTCAGCGCTTCAGGCGGCGGCCACAGCGATTGATGTTCATAACTCGGCCTCGCGCTGGTCAAAGGCACTTTTGGATAATGCCGCCCGTCCTAGCGGTGCGATCGTCTATCAGGGCGCGGATGGCGCTTCGACCCTATCGCAGGACCAGTACGACCGTCTCTTGCACGAGATGGAGACCCAGCACCAAGGTGCACGAAACGCTGGCCGTCCCATGCTGCTTGAGGGCGGTTTGGACTGGAAACCCATGGGGTTCAGCCCTTCGGATATGGAATTCCAAAAGACCAAAGAGGCCGCAGCGCGCGAGATCGCGATTGCTTTTGGTGTACCGCCTATGTTGCTCGGCATTCCAGGGGATGCGACCTATGCCAATTACCAAGAAGCGAACCGCGCGTTTTATCGTCTGACGGTTTTGCCACTTGCGGCGCGGGTGACTTCGGCGCTTGCCGATTGGCTCTCGGATTTTACCGACGAACGTTTGGACCTTCGACCAGACCTAGACCAAATCCCCGCGCTTTCGGGCGAACGTGATGCCCAGTGGCGCCGCGTGGGAGAGGCGTCTTTCCTGACTGATGCGGAAAAGCGCCGTCTTCTCGGGCTTCCTGCATTGGAGGTCGGCGATGAAGGGTGAGGTCGTGGATATGGAAACCCGCCGCGAGCTGCGCGGTCCGATCAGTGATTTCTGGCTCGCTCAGGTCGAAATGCGGCTCGACAAGATTGATTATGTGGTTGCGCGGCTTGAGCGACAACTTTGGGCAATTGGCTGTGCTTCTGCGGCGCTGGTGTTGCTTCAGGCTGCAATTCTTCTAACGAAATAAGGGGGCAAGATGACTTTGGAGCATAAATTCCAAAAGCTTGGAGCGGATATCAAGCTGGTCGACGGACATGTGATCGAAGGCTATGCCTCGAAATTCGGTCTGGTCGATCAGGGCGGCGATGTGGTCGAAAAAGGCGCTTATGCGACCTCGATCAAACGACTGATGGCCAAAGGCGAGCACGTCAAAATGCTTTGGCAACACGACCCTGCGCAGCCCATCGGCATCTGGGACGAAGTGGTCGAGGATGCCATTGGGCTTCGGGTGAAGGGACGTATTCTGACCAACGTTGTGCGAGGACGCGAGGCGATTGCTCTTCTCGAAGCAGGAGCAATTGATGGGCTTTCCATCGGCTATCGCACGGTCAAATCCCGCAAGTCTGACAAAGGTCAGCGTATTTTGAGTGAACTTGACCTTTGGGAGGTGTCGCTTGTGACCTTCCCGATGCTGCCGGACGCCCGAGTGGATGCCAAATCTGATTTCCACAATGACCGTGCGCTTCATGACCTTGCCTCGGTGTTCCGCCAAATGGGCCGCGTGATCGCGGGTCGAAACTAACCTTTCTCCAACTTTCAAAGGACGAAACATGACAACCCTAGACGCAAAGTCCGGGGCCGGAGATCTCTTGTCTCCGACCGAGGATCTGAGTGCTGCTGTGTCGCAATTTGTAAGCGATTTCAGTGAGTTTACCTCCAAACTTCACCAAAAACTTGAAAAGCAGGATGAGCGTATGAACAAGCTTGATCGTAAGACCCTATTGGCCGCACGCCCGGCACTTTCTACCGGTGCCACACTTGATGCGCCGCACCAAAAGGCATTCGAAGCCTATGTCCGTAGTGGCGAAGATGACGGCCTGCGTGACCTGACGCTTGAGGGCAAGTCGCTCTCGACCTCGGTGGCTGCAGATGGCGGTTATCTTGTTGACCCGCAGACCTCGGAAACAATCAAGAGCGCATTGTCCAGCTCGGCTTCGATCCGTTCGATTGCCTCGGTGGTTGCGGTGGATTCAACGTCTTATGACGTGCTTGTGGACCACACCGAGATGGGTGCAGGCTGGGCCTCTGAAACGGGTTCGATGTCGGAAACCGATACGCCGCAGATCGACCGTATCTCTATTGCGCTCCACGAACTCTCGGCCATGCCCAAAGCGTCGCAACGTCTCTTGGATGATAGCGCCTTTGATATCGAAGGCTGGCTTGCGAGCCGCATCGCGGACAAGTTTGCGCGCTCTGAGGCGGCTGCCTTTGTGTCGGGTGATGGCAACGACAAGCCGCGCGGTTTCCTCTCGTATCCCAACGTGGATAACGAGATCTGGGAGTGGGGTAATCTCGGGTATGTTGTGACGGGAATTGATGCCACCGATGTGGACGGCGATGCGATCATTGAACTGGTCTATGCACTTGGTGCGCAATACCGCGCTGGCGCTTGCTTTGTTCTCAATTCCAAGACCGCAGGCGCAGTTCGCAAGCTTAAGGACGCCGACGGGCGCTTCCTTTGGACCGATGGTCTGGCAGCGGGTGAGCCTGCACGTCTGATGGGATATCCAGTACTCATTGCCGAGGATATGCCAGACGTTGCCGTCGGTGCGACTCCGATTGCTTTTGGTGATTTCTCCATCGGCTACACCATTGCCGAACGTCCTGACTTGCGTGTTCTTCGTGACCCGTTTTCGGCAAAGCCTCACGTCCTCTTTTACGCGACCAAGCGCGTGGGCGGTGCAGTGACCGACTTTGACGCGATCAAGCTTCTGAAATTCGGCGCGGCCTAAGGGCCACCCGATAGGGCGCGGGGATGGGGTGGTGTCTAGCTGCTTCCTTTCCGTCCGAGCACCTCGCTGTTCCCGCGCTTTCCTTTGAAGTTTGAACCAAGTCGGAGTGAAATGATGATGCTCGTCGAAAAGACCACTGTAGAGGCCGCAGCGCTTCCGGTGGCGGAATTTAGAGAACACCTGCGGCTGGGCTCCGGCTTTTCCGACGATGGTTTGCAGGACGGTATTCTTGAAATTTACCTGCGTGCCGCCATGGCCGCAATCGAAGCCCGCACCCAAAAGGTACTGTTGGAGCGCGAGCTGGTTTGGACTGTTCGCGATTGGCGCGACGGTGTGGAAGAGGCTCTGCCCGTGGCACCGGTAAGCGCGATCTCTGACGTGACGCGGTTGGCGCGTGATGGGGCCGTGGTTACACTCACCGCGGGCGATTGGCAGTTCATTCCAGATATGCATCGCCCCTTGCTCGTCGGCAATTTGCCCCAGATCTCGCAGGGTGCATCGCTTCGGATTACCTTCCTTGCAGGCTATGGCCCGGAATGGAGCGACGTGCCGCCCGATCTAGGGCAGGCGGTTCTGCTCCTTGCCGCGCATTATTACGAGTTCCGTCACGACATGGCTGCAAGCGGCGGTGCGATGCCACACGGCGTTCAGGCGTTGATCGAACGCTATCGCACAGTGCGCCTTTTCCTTGGGCGGGCACGGGCATGAAGGGCGTGCAACTCAATCGCGCCCTTGTCCTTGAGCAGCCAGAGCGTGTCGCGGATGGGGCAGGCGGCTTTGTGACAGTCTGGCAACCGCTTGGCACCCTTTGGGCCGAGGTCAAGGCTCGCTCTAGCCGCGAAGCAAATGGACCTGCTGGCGCGCTCTCGCGTCTGTCGCTCAAGATTACGGTGCGCGGCGCTGACTTTAGCAGCCCCAAGCGTCCCAAAGCTGGTCAAAGGCTTCGGGAAGGACAGCGGCTCTTTGCTGTCGATGCTGTAGCCGAAGATGGCATGTTCCTTGTTTGTCATGCACATGAGGAGGTGGCCCAATGAGTTACGGCGTTTCTCATGCGCTTCAGGGGGCCGTGTTTCAGGCTCTGGTCGCGGACACCGCACTGGGCGCTCTAGTCGGCAATGCGATTTATGACGCGCCTTTGCCGGGCGGGCTTCCGTCGCTCTATGTCGTCATCGGTCCCGAAAAGGCTAAGGACGCCTCCGACAAAACGGGGCGCGGCGCAGAGCATGAATTCAGCATCGAAGTGATCTCGGACGCAGCAGGGTTTTCATCGGCCAAAGCAGCCGCTGGCGCGGTGTCCGACGTCCTAATCGACGCGGAACTTTCGCTTTCGCGCGGGCGGCTTGTCTCGCTTGGATTTGTAAAAGCGGTCGCCGAACGCACGAATGGCGACCTGCGCCAGATCACTCTCACCTTTCGGGCGCGGGTCGAAGATACCCCCGTTTAACCATCAGATAACAATCGGAGAATTCCCATGGGCGCGCAAAGCGGCAAAGACCTTCTTCTCAAGATCGACATGACTGGCGATGGCCAATTTGAAACCGCTGCGGGGCTTCGCGCCACGCGGCTCAGCTTCAACGCCGAAACAGTCGATGTGACCTCGCTTGAAAGCACGGGCGGCTGGCGCGAGCTTTTGGGCGGTGCGGGTGTGCGCTCTGCCTCGCTCTCGGGGTCTGGTGTGTTTAAGGACGCCGCGACCGACGAGCGTGCACGCCAGATTTTCTTTGACGGGATCACACCTGATTTTCAGGTGATCATACCCGAATTTGGAACCATTGAAGGCGCGTTTCAGATAACGTCCATCGAATACGCGGGGAGCTATAACGGTGAGGCGACTTACGAGCTTTCGCTTGCCTCCGCGGGTGCGCTTAGCTTCTCGGCGGCGGTCTGATGGCGAACCCTTGGGCAGGCGAAGTGAGCGTAACGCTCGACGGTGTGCCGCATGTTTGCAAGCTCACACTCGGCGCATTGGCCGAGCTTGAGGTCGAATTGGGCGAGGGCACGCTTGTTTCGCTTGTCGAGCGGTTCGAGGCAGGTGCCTTCTCTGGGCGTGACGTGCTTTCGCTCTTGGTGGCGGGGCTTCGTGGTGGCGGCTGGTCCGGCACCTCTGCGGACCTTTTGACGACCGAAATCGAAGGGGGCCCCATCGGCGCGGCCAAAGCCGCAGCGCGGCTTCTTGCATTGGCATTCGGAGCCGAGAACTAGGCCATGGATTGGATGGCACTCAGGCAGATTGGCCTCTTCCGACTTGGGCTGAAACCGCTGGAATTCTGGGCGCTTACACCAATTGAGCTTCTTCTGATGTTGGGCGCTGATCCAGGCCAAGGCCCAATGGGCCGGAACCGGTTGACCGAGCTGGAACGGATTTACCCCGATCAAACAAAGGGAAAATAGATGAGCACGAGAGATGACATCGACGGGCTTGAAGCGCAGGTTTCGGACCTAGGCAAAACGCTTGATAGCGCCACTGGTATGGCCGCGGTCTTTAGCGAGGAACTGTCGCGGGTCCAAGGCTCGCTCGGAGAGGTGACGCGCGATCTGGGCAAGCTAGAGCGCGGGTTCTCAAACGGGCTGAAACGCGCTGTGGATGGGCTGGTCCTTGATGGTCGCTCGCTGGGCGAAGTCCTGAACGGGCTTGGTCAGACGATGGCCAAGACCGCCTATAACGCCGCGATGAAGCCCGTGACGGACCATTTTGGCGGGCTTTTGGCCTCTGGGCTAAACGCTGCGGTTTCGGGCCTTATGCCGTTTGCGAATGGAGGCACCTTTGCACAGGGCCGTGTCATGCCCTTTGCCAAAGGTGGCGTGGTATCTAGCCCTACGGCTTTTCCCATGCGCGGAGCCACGGGCCTCATGGGCGAAGCGGGGCCAGAGGCGATCATGCCGCTCAGGCGCGGCCCAGATGGGAGCCTTGGCGTGGCCGCACAAACAAGTCCCGCGCCTCATATCACGATCAACATCGCGACCCCCGACATCGCAGGGTTCCAGCGATCAAAGTCCCAGATTGCCGCGCAAATGTCGCGCGCGCTCGGGCAGGGCAACAAGAACCGCTAGGAGTAGGTTATGGCTTTTCACGATATACGCTTTCCCGTTGCCTTGAGCTTTGGTTCGCTTGGCGGGCCTGAGCGGCGCACGGATGTTGTCACGCTCGCCAATGGGTTCGAGGAGCGCAACACTCCATGGGAGCACTCGCGGCGCCGCTATGATGCAGGCGTGGGGTTGCGATCCTTAGAGGACGTCGAGTCCGTTGTCGCCTTTTTTGAGGCACGGCGCGGTCGGCTTCATGGGTTTCGTTGGAAAGACTGGTCCGACTACCGTTCCGCTCCAACCGGTCATGGGATCGAGGCGACCGACCAAGAGATCGGCCACGGTGACGATGCCAAGACAGTGTTTCAACTCTACAAGACATATCGCTCGGGCGACGAAGTTTATGCGCGCCCCATTCGTAAACCCGTCAAAGGCAGTGTTCTTGTTGCTGTGAGTGGGACTGAAATCGTCGAAGGTGCCGAGTATTCTGTCGATCATACCACTGGAGAGATCACGATCTTTAACGCCCCTGATCATGGCGCGATTGTAACTGCAGGCTTTGAGTTCGATGTTCCGGTGCGTTTTGACACCGACCTTATACAGGTTTCGGTCGCAAGCTTTAATGCGGGGCAAATTCCAGACATCCCCGTTATCGAGGTGCGCACATGAGCGAGGTCACAACGCTTTGCCGCGCATGGCAAATTTTGCGCAAGGATGGCGTAGTCTTGGGGTTTACGGACCACGATCTCCCCCTTTCTTTTGATGGGGTAACGTATAGATCCGAAAGTGGACTCAGCGCCTCTGCCATTCAGTCTGCAACGGGACTTTCGGTCGATAATTCTGAGGCCGAAGGCGTCTTGAGCGATCCCGATCTTGGGGTGGATGTCGTGGACGCAGGGCTTCTCGATGGGGCCGAAGTTGTGTGTTTCCTCGTGAATTGGAAGTCGCCGAGCGAACGCAGGATCATTTTTCGCGGGGAAATCGGTGATCTTACGCTCAAGGGCCACCGCTTTACCGCAGAACTGCGTAGCATGAGCGAAAAGCTCAACGTGCCGTCTGGACGTCTCTATCACAAGGAATGTGCAGCTGTGCTTGGCGACAAGAGCTGCAAACTCGATCTTAGTCGCCCAGAGTTCTCTTTTGAAACAGAGGTCTTGGCGGTTCAGTCCGGCGGCGCAATGCGTTTTGAGGGACTTGGTGGTTATGGCCTTGGCTGGTTCGCGCATGGTCTTATGGAAGTTTTGGACGGCCAGAGAAAAGGTGCGCGCTCTGTCATCAAAGAGGATCACGGGATTGGCGCAGAGCGGCTTATTTCTCCTTGGCATGACTTGGGACTTAAAGCCGGCGACAAGGTGCGACTGACCGCTGGATGTGATCGGACGGGCGGGACGTGCCGGAGCAAGTTTTCAAACTTTCTCAACTTTCGTGGGTTTCCGGACATCCCCGGTGATGATTGGCTTATGCAAACGCCGCAGAGGAGCCGTTTTGTCGACGGTGGAAGTCGGCGTTGAGCGCCCTAGTAAGCGAGGCGCGGGAATGGATTGGAACGCCCTTTGTTCATCAAGGGCGAAGCAAGGGTGCAGGCTGTGATTGCCTTGGTCTGGTGGCTGGGGTGCTGTCAAAGTTCGGTGATATCCCTGAAATCCCTCTGTATTCCTCTGATTGGGATTTTTCTGATAAATTATTATTTTACCGATCATTAAGCGCCAATCTTAATCAAAAATATGAAGCATTTTCGGTTGGTGATTTGATCGGATTTGCCCTTCGCCGCAACGGGCCTTTGCAACACGTGGGCATCCTTTCGCAGGTCGAACCGACCCCACGATTTATTCATTCCTATAGCACTTACGGCGTCGTCGAGAGTGCACTGACCGACGCGTGGCAAAGAAGAATTGTTGCGCGCTTTGAACTTCCCTTTGGAGACTGAACAATGGCGACGATAGCTCTTTCTGCACTTGGCATGGCAATTGGTGGATCGGTCGGAGGTTCTGTGTTGGGCTTGTCGATGGCCGCCATAGGACGTGCTGTGGGCGCAAGCGTGGGCCAAGTGATTGACCAGAAACTTTTAGGCCAAGGAGCCGAGCCTGTAGAGAGTGGTCGCTTGGACCGCTTGCGGCTGACGGGGGCAAGCGAAGGTGCTGGCGTTGCGCGCATCTATGGCCAGACGCGTATCGCTGGTCAGGTGATTTGGGCGTCTCATTTTCAAGAACACTCCGAGACCACTTCAACGGGTAAATTCAGCCCAGAGGTGACGGAGTACGGCTATACAATCAGTCTCGCGATCGCGCTTTGCGAGGGCGAGATTTCGGGTATTGGCCGCATTTGGGCAGATGGGACCGAAATTGCGCCATCGTCCTTAAACGTGCGCATTTACCGAGGCACAGAGGATCAGCTTCCTGATCCGCGTATCGAGGCAGTTGAAGGGCAAGGGGCTGTGCCTGCTTATCGCGGGATTGCCTATGTCGTTCTCGAAGATCTGCCTTTGGGAGCTTTTGGCAATCGCGTGCCGCAATTTACCTTCGAAGTCACGCGCCCTAGTTCGCCAAGTGCGCCTATGGATGTCCGCGACTTGGCGCATATGGTGAATGGCGTCGCCCTGATCCCCGGCACAGGGGAATATGCGCTTTCGACGCGCAAGGCTCTGATTGAAAAGGAGTTTGGGAACTATCTGGCAATCAATGAAAATTCGGCTTCGGGGGAAACGGACCTTGTGACCTCGCTTGACGCGCTAGAGGTTGCTCTTCCTTCGGCCAAGTCGGTATCGCTTATCGTTTCATGGTTCGGGGATGATCTACGTTGCGGGGCTTGCTCACTGCGCCCCAAAGTCGAGCAGACCACCATGGATGCGGTTGATCACCCGTGGAGCGTTTCAGGCCTCGACCGTGGTTCAGCGGGACAGGTTCCGCTTGACGCGGGCCGTCCCGTCTATGGCGGCACGCCCTCGGACGCATCGGTAATCGAAGCGATTGCCGAGCTGAAAGCACGGGGATTGAAGGCAATGTTTTATCCCTTCATCCTTATGGAGCAAATGACGGGTAATGCCCTTGTCGATCCTTGGAGCGGCACTGTTGGGCAGCCATATCTTCCATGGCGTGGCCGTATCACGACAAGCCTTGCACCAACGATCAACGGCAGCACAGATGGAACCGAAGCCGCGGCCCAAGAGGTCGCCGATTTCTTCGGAACCGCTTTGGCCTCTGACTTTGCCATTATCGACGGATCACTCGTCTATGATGGACCCGAGGAATGGTCCTATCGCAGGTTCATTCTGCACTACGCTCACCTGTGCAAATTGGCTGGCGGCGTCGATAGCTTTTGCATCGGTTCCGAAATGCGAAGCTTGACGCAAATCCGAGGCGCAGGCGAAAGCTTCCCCGCAGTTGCGCAGTTTATCGCTCTTGCTCAAGAGGTGAGAGCGGTTTTGGGCCCGCACACCCAGATCAGCTATGCTGCGGATTGGAGTGAGTATCACGGCTATCAACCCCAAGGCACGTCAGACAAGTACTTTCACCTTGATCCGCTTTGGGCATCCGAAGCGATCGATTTTATCGGTATTGATAACTACATGCCGCTCTCGGACTGGCGTGATGGCGATGCACATTTGGATGCCGAACGAGCGTCGATCTATAGTCTTGAATACCTGCGGTCTAATGTGGCGGGCGGCGAAGGCTATGACTGGTATTATCATTCGCCCGAGGCGCGTGCCGCCCAGATTAGAACCCCCATTGCGGATAGCCACGGTGAACCTTGGGTTTGGCGCGTCAAAGACCTTAACGGTTGGTGGTCGAACCCGCACCATAACCGCATCAATGGCGTGCGCGAGGCAAATGCGACCGCTTGGGTGCCTGCGTCGAAACCTATAGTGTTCACCGAAATGGGATGCGCTGCGCTTCATCGCGGAACCAATCAGCCGAACAAGTTTGTGGACCCAAAGTCTTCGGAGTCGCAGTTGCCCTACCATTCGAATGGGCAACGAGACGATGTCATTCAGCTTCAATATCTTCGGGCGATGTATTTGCATTTTGCAGATGGGGCCAACAATCCGACCTCTCCGATCTATGGCGGCGACATGGTCGATATGACCCGTGCCCATGTCTGGGCATGGGATGCGCGGCCTTTTCCATTCTTTCCGGCAAATGCTGTTCTTTGGTCCGATGGGCCGAACTATGAACTGGGCCATTGGCTGAACGGTCGCGCGACAGCGCGGAGCTTGGCGTCTGTCGTCGCAGAAATCTGTGCTGAGGCGCAAGTTGCACCAATCGATGTATCGCGACTTTATGGCGTTGTGCGGGGATACTCTGTGGATCGAACACAGAGCTATCGCGCGATCCTTCAACCGTTGATGTTGGCCTATGGCTTTGATGCTTTTGAGCGCAATGGTGTGCTCCACTTTGTCTCTCGGGGGTATGGTTTGCCACTCACCTTGGACCCAGAACGGCTTGTCCAGCTTGGCGATGACGCTCCGATGGAGCGCACTCGGGCTCGCGAGGCCGAAATATCTGGCCGCGTCCGTGTGGCCTATGTCGAAGGGGCCGCAGATTACGCAATCCGAGCGAGCGAGGCTGCATTTGCGGACGAGAAGGGGACGTCTCTTTCGGAAACCGAGCTTGCGCTCGTTCTAACGTCTTCGGAGGCGCGGCGCATGGCCGAGCGTTGGCTTGTCGAGGCGCGGCGTGCGCGAGAGACTGTTCAGTTTGCGCTCCCTCCGTCGCAAATAGAGGTCGGAGCAGGTGATGTCGTCCGCCTGAACATGCGGGACTATCGTATCGATCGGCTTGAACTGACCGAGCATCTTGAGATTGCTGCCACCGAAGTCGCGCGCGCGGATGTTATCGCGCCGCAGATTATGGCTGACCCAATTCGCGTTTCCGCGCCCAAAGTTCCGCTGCCCGTTGTTGGGGCTTTGATTGATCTACCTGAGACCCCCTTTGGCTCGGGGCCGCATTTCGCGGCGACTTCGGCCAGTTGGAACAGCGGTGTTGCGCTCTATCGGTCAGACGATGGCGAGAGCTACCAGTTGTGGCAGAACATTGAGCACCGTGCAGTCATGGGGCGTCTAACAAGCGGCTTGGAACGCGGTCGGAGCGATGTATGGGATCGCGGGGCGCGGCCAGAGGTCGAGCTTGTAGCGGGAACTCTCACAAGTGTAGGCGAGGCTGCCGTGCTGGCAGGTTCGAACTATGCCGCAATTGGGGATGGTCATCCCGATACTTGGGAGATCGTTCAGTTTGCCTATGCCGATTTGGCCGGTTCCAAACGCTATCGCCTGAGCCGCATGTTGCGGGGGCGGTTCGGGACAGAGGTGCGGACCCACGGGGCAAACGCGCTCTTTGTTGTTTTGCCGAACGCAGCCAAGGCGCTGACGTGGTCGTCCTCTCAGCGCGACACGCTCACACATCTCAGCTATGGGCCGAATGCCGCGCCTCTTAGTGATCCCACGTATCGCAAAGACGCTGTGATTTTGCGTGATGTAAAGCAGCGACCCTTTCGTGTGTGCCATCTTCGCGCGATACAGAATGGCGCGTCGATTGAGATCAGCTGGACGCGACAAACGCGGAGCGATGGCGAAAGCTGGACGGGATACGAGGTGCCATTGGCCGAAGCGAGCGAGCTTTATCAGGTCAAGGTCTTTTCTGGAGGGAGTTTGGTGCGTGATGTCACGACCGAAACCCCGAGCCTGTTGCTGGAAGGGCTTCCGCAGGGCGCGGCGACTGTGCAGGTGATGCAACTCTCGCAGGCCTATGGGCCTGGTCTCCCTTCTGAGATTGAGGTGATTATCTGATGCGGCCTCTTCTTGCTGGGGACATCGACTATGCGCATCGGGCGGTGCTTGCACTTCCCGACGCAGAATGGCGTCCCTTTTTGAAACATTTGATCCAAGCGGCGGACGAGGCTGAGGTTTACCGAGAAACCATAGGTCAGCCGCATCCTGAATATGGCACGGGGAGCCTCATGTCGGTGTCGATGCTGCAAGATCAGGGTGTCGATTCAACGCGTTACACCGAAAGAAGTTGCCGCGCTTTGATTGTGGTTCTCGACGTTTTGATCGAGATGCATAAGACCCGTGACCCTTGAAATTTGAACAAATGGCGCATAGCTGACGTCTTCACACCTTTGTTCTTGGCGCGAACGCGCTATCTACGTTAGACTGAGGTATCAAAGAGGGTCCCGCTATGGCTAATCCAAAGACAAATGTTGCTCCTGTCGATCCCGTATGGGACCGCATCTGTCTTGAAGCAGAGGATGCAGTGCGTGCCGAACCTCTCATGGGGGCGTTGCTCCATCAGGGCATTTTGCACCACCCCTCGTTCGAGAGGGCGCTGGCGTACCGTATGTCGATGAAACTGGCATCGTCGGATATGTCCGAGCAAATCCTGCGCGAAATTGCGGACGAGGCCTATGAGGCGGACCCGTCGATCACGGCTTCAGCGCGCGCTGACCTTGCGGCGGTGTTTGACCGCGATCCCGCATGTCACCGCTATATGCAGCCGCTTCTCTACTTCAAAGGCTATCAGGCTGTTCAGGCCTATCGCCTTGGCCATTGGCTTTGGACCGAAGGTCGTCATGACCTTGCGTATTTCCTTCAGATGCGCGTGTCCGAGGCTTTTGGCGTCGATATTCACCCCGCTGCCCGTATCGGCAAGGGGATTATGATCGACCATGCACATTCCATCGTTGTCGGTGAAACGGCTGTGGTCGGGGATAACGTGTCTATGCTCCATTCGGTGACACTCGGCGGAACCGGCAAAGAAGAAGAAGACCGTCATCCCAAGATCGGCAACGGCGTCTTGATCGGCGCGGGGGCCAAAGTGCTCGGTAACATCAAGGTCGGGGATCGCAGCCGTATCGCTGCGGGTTCTGTCGTGCTTGAGGATGTGCCGTGCTGCAAGACCGTTGCGGGCGTGCCTGCGCGGATCGTAGGCGAGGCAGGCTGTGACCAGCCCTCCATCGCCATGGATCAGACGCTAAGTCGCTGCAAGGGTGATCAAGCCGAGAGCTGATCAAAGGCGTCGAGCGCTTTCATCCCATACATATAGGCGGGACCACCGCCCATCATGACGCAAAGGCCGATGGTCTCTGCGACTTCTTCACGTGTCGCGCCAGCCTTGATCGCGCCGCGCATGTGAAAGCCGATACAATCTGCACAATGGGTCATGATGCCGACGACCACGGCCTGAAGCTCTTTGTGTTTGACACTAAGCGCACCTTCGGAAAGGGCGGCCTTGTGCATCTGGGTAAAGGCTGCACCTGCATCGGGGTGCAGGGCGCGAAAGCTCTTGGTCAGGTCGGTGGTGTGGGCGAGTTCTGCTTTCCAGTCCATCATAGGCTCCGTCGTTGAATTGGCTTTTTCTTAGCCTTAGGGACAGTGGCGGACTTTGCGATAGATCAATTATTCTACATGTTTTTGCAAAAGAAAAACGCCCCCGAAAATCGGAGGCGTTTCAATACGTTGCAAGCCGTTCTTAGGCGAGCATGCCAATCGGGTTCTCGAGGTTCGACTTGATCGCCTCAAGAAGTTGCGCGCCAAGAGCACCGTCGATGACGCGGTGATCGACGGAGAGCGTGACCGACATTACAGTTGCGACTTTGATCTGATCATCAGCACCAACGACGGGCTTCTTCACACCAGCGCCAACGGCGAGGATCCCCGAATGCGGCGGGTTGATGATCGCGTCAAAGTTGTCGATTCCAAACATCCCGAGGTTCGAGATCGCAAAGGAGCCGCCCTGATATTCATGGGGAGCGAGTTTGCGGTCACGGGCACGTTTCGCAAGGTCCTTCATCTCTGCCGAAAGGGCGGAGAGGGTCTTGCTGTCCGAGTCCTTGAGAACGGGCGTAAACAGGCCGCCTTCGATGGCGACGGCAACTGCAACGTCCGATTTCTTGAACTTGAGCACGCGGTCACCAGCCCAGACGGCGTTCGCCTCGGGGACTTGCTGGAGAGCGAGAGCGCAGGCCTTGATGATGAAGTCGTTGACCGAAAGCTTGACGCCACGGTCTCCGAGTTTCGCATTAAGCTGCGCGCGGAAGGCGAGAAGCTCGTCGAGTTCGATGTCACGGCGCAGGTAGAAGTGCGGGACCGACTGCTTGGCCTCGGTGAGGCGAGCAGCGATGGTCTTGCGCATGCCGTCCAGCTTGACCTCTTCGAAGTCGGTGCCTGCATACATCTTGAGGACCGTATCGGTGGAGGGGCCTTGTGCGACTGGGGCGGCAGCAAGTGCCGCGGCGGCGGGGGCAGCGGCGGCGGGGGCGGCAACCTTGGGCGAAGCGGTAGCGCCTTCGACGTCTGCCTTTACGATGCGGCCATGCGGACCCGTACCCGAGATCGCTGTCAGGTCGAGACCCTTTTGCGAGGCGATGCGGCGGGCGAGGGGAGACGCAAAGACGCGGTTGCCGTCCTTGGCAGGCGCAGCCAGTGCAGGTGCAGCGGCAGGAGCCGAAGCCTCGACCGCCGCAGGGGCGGCTTCGGCCCCTTTCGATACGGCGGCTGCGGCAGGCGCCGCGGTTGCGCCAGCGGCCGGAACCTCTTCGCCTTCCTCAACGAGGATGGCGATCAGCGCATTCACCTTAACGCCTTCGGTGCCCTCGGCGATGACGATCTTGCCGATGATGCCTTCGTCGACGGCTTCGAACTCCATCGTGGCTTTGTCGGTTTCGATCTCGGCGATGACATCACCCGATTTTACGGTGTCGCCTTCTTTGACGTTCCATTTCGCAAGCGTGCCTTCCTCCATCGTGGGGGACAGGGCGGGCATGAGAATTTCGATTGCCATATTCCAGTCTCCTTAACGGTAGGTCACTTTTTTCACTGCTGCGATCACCTCGGCGGTGGTCACAAGCGCGTGCTTTTCGAGGTTGGCAGCATAGGGCATGGGCACGTCCTTACCGGTGCAGTTCAGGACAGGCGCATCGAGATAATCAAACGCATTTTCCATGACATACGCCGAGAGGTGGTTGCCGATCGAGCCGACGGGCCAGCCTTCTTCGACGGTGATCATGCGGTTGGTCTTCATGACCGAGGCAATCACGGTGTCATAGTCAAGCGGGCGCAGAGTGCGCAGGTCGATAACTTCGGCGTCGATACCTTCTTCGGCGAGCTTTTGCGCCGCTTCGAGGGCATAGGTCATGCCGATGCCAAAGGAGACGATGGTCACATCGTTACCTGCACGAGCGACTTTTGCCTTGCCGAACGGTACGGTGAAATCGTCGAGCACCGGAACCTCGAAGGACTTACCATAGAGGATTTCGTTCTCGAGGAAAATCACAGGGTTAGGATCGCGGATTGCGGTTTTCATCAGGCCTTTGTAGTCGGAAGCCGAATAGGGCATGACAACCTTGAGGCCCGGGATCTGGGCATACCAAGCGGCGTAATCCTGAGAGTGCTGAGCGCCGACGCGGGCAGCTGCGCCGTTGGGACCACGGAATACCATCGGAGCACCCATCTGGCCGCCCGACATGTAGAGCGTCTTGGCGGCTGAGTTGATCAGGTGGTCGATAGCCTGCATTGCAAAGTTGAAGGTCATGAATTCAACGATGGGCTTGAGGCCGCCAAAGGCTGCGCCCGTGGCGATACCTGCAAAGCCATGCTCGGTGATCGGGGTGTCGATCACGCGCTTGGGGCCGAATTCGTCAAGCATCCCTTGGGAAATCTTGTAGGCGCCCTGATATTCGCCGACCTCTTCACCCATGAGGAAGACGTTCTCGTCACGGCGCATTTCTTCCGCCATCGCGTCACGAAGCGCTTCGCGGACGGTTTGCGTCTTCATCGCGGTGCCTTCGGGCCAGTCGGGGGACAGATCAACCTTGGGCGCGGCGGGGGCAGCAGCTCTGGCAGGAGCCGAAGCCTCAGCCGCCACTGGGGCGGCATCGGTTTCGGCTGCGGCAGGCGCCGCGGTTGCGCCAGCGGCGGGCACCTCTTCGCCATCTTCAACGAAGATCGCGATGGGAGTGTTGACCTTGACGCCTTCGGTGCCAGCCTCGATGAGGATTTTACCGACGATACCTTCGTCGACAGCTTCAAATTCCATCGTAGCTTTGTCGGTTTCAATCTCGGCGATGATGTCGCCCGATTTTACGGTGTCGCCTTCTTTAACGAGCCATTTGGCCAGAGTGCCTTCTTCCATGGTCGGAGAAAGGGCGGGCATGAGAATTTCGATTGCCATTGTCTATGTCCTCCCTCGAACTCAGGCGTAAATGTCGGTCCAGAGCTCATCGAGCGCTGGTTCGGGGCTGTTTTTCGCGAATTCGGCGGACTCGTTCACGATGTCTTTGATATCCTTGTCGATCTTCTTGAGATCGTCCTCGGAGGCGTGGCCGCCCGTCAGAAGGATCGAACGCACTTGTTCGATCGGGTCGCGCTCTTCGCGCATCTTTTGCACTTCTTCGCGGGTCCTGTATTTCGCAGGGTCCGACATCGAGTGGCCACGATAGCGGTAGGTTTTTACTTCGAGGATGTAGGGGCCTTTGCCTGCGCGGCAGTGGGCCACGGCGCGTTCACCGGCCTCTTTCACAGCGAGAACTGACATGCCGTCAACTTCTTCGCCTGCGATGCCGTAGGCTTCGCCGCGCTTCCAGAGGGCAGGGGATTTGGTCGAACGCGCGACCGATGTGCCCATCGCGTATTGGTTGTTCTCAATCACAAAGATCACGGGAAGATCCCAGAGCTGCGCCATATTGTAGGTCTCATAGACCTGACCCTGGTTGGCCGCGCCGTCACCGAAATAGGCGAAGGTGACGTTGTCGTTTCCTTTGTATTTGTCCGAGAAGGCAAGACCCGCACCGAGCGGCACCTGAGCGCCAACGATGCCGTGGCCACCGTAGAAGTGCTTTTCCTTGGAGAACATGTGCATCGAGCCGCCCTTACCTTTGGAATAGCCACCTTCGCGGCCGGTAAGTTCTGCCATCACGCCGTTTGCTTCCATACCGCAAGCAAGCATGTGCCCGTGGTCGCGGTAGGAGGTGACGCGCTTGTCACCTTCTTTCGTGCAGGCTTCGAGGCCGACAACGACCGCTTCCTGACCGATATAGAGGTGACAGAAGCCGCCGATCAGACCCATGCCATATAGCTGGCCTGCCTTTTCTTCAAAGCGGCGGATGAGAAGCATCTCGCGGTAATAACCAAGAAGCTCGTCTGCGGATACATTTGCCTTGGGGGCTGGCTTTTTCGCGGCCATAGGTCCTCCGTCCTTTGATGGCGAAATAGTTTAGCGTTAAACTATTTCATAAACCATCTGATCTCAGAAAGCGAGTATCAATCTAACGAGCGCGCACATAGGAGGGTTGCGCGAGACGCAATGCGGAGAAGGGGGCTTAATTTTAAGGGGTTACATTTCAAAGGGGCGCTGCCCCTCTGCGCCTTGCGGCGCATTCACCCCGGGATATTTGGGGCACAAAGGCGGAAAGTAAGAGTTTAGCGGATAACGATTTCGTCTGCGCGGATCATGCCGAGGACGTCGCGCGCGCGCTCGTCGAGCAGGTCAAGATCGAGATAGTTGTCCGAAAGTCGATGAGTGAGGTTTTCCATCTGGGCGACCTGAGCATTGATGCGATCAAGGTCTTGCTGGAGCTTTTTGCCCTCTGCCGTCACTTCGGCGCGCTTGAAGACGCCATAGTCACCTTGCACTGCTGCAAAGGTGAAGTAGAGGCCCAAAAGGATTGCCCCCAAGAAATATGCAAGTGACCCGAAAGAAGGTCTGCTGTGACGGTTCATTTTATGCCTCATTTTCCGCATCTTACGCGCGGTGAGGCTAGAATCGCACATCTGATTCGCTTTGTGAATCCCCTAAATCGTATATTTTAAAGAAAAAATGGCCACCGCAGGGGGGTGGCCATAATCGAGGTTCGATTGTCTCAAAGCTTAGGCTTTGCCGCGGTAGATATCTACGAGCTTCTGCAGCATCTGGAGCGCATCACCACGTTCGCGTTGGAAGGAGTTGCGGCCGATGATTGAGCCGTTGCCGCCACCATCGCGAATTGCGCGGGCGTCATCATAGACGCTATCTGCGCCCTTCTTTGCACCGCCTGAGAAGACGACAATGCGGCGACCTCCGAAGGACGCGTCCATGCAATGGCGAACGCGTGCTGCTTGGGTTGCGACGTCGATATTTTGATCTTCGTAGACCTTTTTGGCTTCAGGCAGCATGAGGTGGTCGGTCGAAAGCTTGATCTTGATGATATGTGCGCCGATGAGGGCCGCGATTTGAGCGGCATAGGCGGCCACGTCAATGGCGGTTTCGCCGTCTTTGGTAATGGCTTCGCCGCGGGGATAGGACCAGATGACCGTTGCAACGCCCTTTGCGGCTGCTTCTTTGCGCATCTCGACGATTTCTTCGTACATGTCCAGTTGAGCGTCGGAGCCGGGGTAAATCGTGAAACCGATGGCCGAGCAGCCAAGGCGCAGTGCGTCGTCAACGGATGCGGTTACAGCTTGGTTCTTGCCGCAGCTGTCTGACATGAGCGAGTTTGCAGAGTTCACCTTGAGGATCGTGGGGATTTGGCCCGCGAAAGTATCGGCGCCTGCTTCGATCATACCAAGCGGTGCGGCATAGGCATTTAGGCCTGCGTCAATCGCAAGTTGGTAATGGTAGTGCGGGTCATAGCCACCAGGGTTTGGTGCGAATGAGCGGGCTGGGCCGTGTTCGAAACCTTGGTCGACCGGAAGGATAATCATCTTGCCGGTGCCGCCCAGCTTGCCGGTCATCAGCATACGCGCGAGGTTGGCTTTTACGCCGGGGGTTTCGCCTTCGTAGTTGGAGAGGATTTTCTGGACAATTTTGGTGGTCTTCATGCTCGGAGCCCTTTGGGTTGCGGTGGCAATTCACGGGCTGGCCTAGGACGCGATTTTGGGTTGTGCAAGGTTGTTAGCGCAACCGCTTGAATTGTTAGCGCAACCAAGAGGGATAAGCGCTAACATATTGGGAATAGTCAGAATTCTTTACAAAAGAATGACGTTTTTTGAAACAAAAAAGCCCGCTTGGAGGCGGGCTTTGATGCGTTTATGCCAATGCGGGAATCAGGCTTGTAGAGCCGCCACGCCGGGGAGGGTCTTGCCTTCCATCCATTCAAGGAAAGCGCCGCCCGCGGTCGAGATATAGGTGAAGTCGGCAGCAGCACCCGCTTGGTTCAGCGCGGCTACGGTGTCACCGCCACCCGCGACCGAGATCAGCTTGCCGGCTTTGGACAGCGCGGCGGCTTGAGCGGCGGCAGCGTTGGTTGCGGCGTCGAAAGGTGTGATCTCGAATGCACCAAGAGGACCGTTCCAGACGAGCGTCTTGGCGCGGTCAAGCACCTCAGAGATATAAGTAACTGTTGCGGGGCCCGCATCGAGGATCATCGCATCGGCTGGGCAAGCATCGGGAGCGACAGTTTCATTTGCAGCGTTTGCTTTGAACTCACGCGCAACAACGACATCGCGCGGAAGAATAATCTCGCAACCAGCAGCTTCGGCCTTTCTCAGGATGTCGCGAGCGGTTTCGGCAAGGTCATGTTCGCAAAGCGATTTGCCGACGTTCACGCCTTGGGCCGCGAGGAAGGTGTTTGCCATGCCGCCGCCGATCACGAGGTGATCTACTTTGCCGACAAGGTTGCCAAGTAGGTCGAGCTTGGTTGAAACCTTTGCGCCGCCAACAACAGCAACAACAGGGCGAGCAGGGGTGCCGAGGGCCTTGTCCAAGGCACCGAGCTCTTCGGCCATCAGGCGGCCCGCGCAGGAAGGAAGAAGGTGGGCCACACCTTCGGTCGATGCATGCGCGCGGTGGGCAGCAGAAAACGCATCGTTCACGTAGACGTCACCAAGCGAGGCGAGGAATTTCGCCATCATCGGGTCGTTCTTTTCTTCCATCGGCGTAAATCGCGTGTTCTCAACTAGAACCACGGTGCCTTTGGGGAGTGCCGCAAGTTCGTCGCCCGAAGGTTTTTCAATAAAGCTCACTGATGTTCCAAGCGCCGCTTCCAGTGCGGGGAGGGTGACACGCAGGCTCATTTCGGGGACAGGCTGGCCCTTGGGGCGACCAAAGTGCGCGAGCATAATCGGTGTTCCGCCTTTGGCGACAATGTCCTTTATGGTTGGGACTATACGGTCAATGCGGCTTGTGTCGGTGACGCGACCATCCTCGACAGGTACGTTGATATCTACGCGTACCAGTACGCGTTTGCCGTCAAGATCCATGTCGTCGAGTGTTTTCCAAGCCATCCGAACCTCCGTAGTTTAGCGGTAGCGCCTTGTTCGTAACCGTCCTCGCGCCAACGTCAAGCGCGATCCCTTGGCAAGGGCGCGAAATAACCTTATGTCGTTGGCAAATGTTTTCCAAAGGAGTGCCCCGTGGCCGAGATTAAAGACCCCGAAAACACCGTCATCATCGAACTGAAGGACGGCAATGTCGTAATCGAGCTTCTTGCTGATGTTGCTCCGCAGCATACCGCACGTATGAAAGAGCTCGCTCGCGCTGGTGAGTATGACAACGTTTGTTTCCACCGCGTTATTGACGGTTTCATGGCGCAGACGGGTGATGTTGCGAATGGCGACATGGAAGACAACTTTAACCTCCGCGCTGCTGGCACAGGTGGTTCGGATCTTCCTGATCTTCCGGCTGAATTCTCGCGCCTTCCGCACGATCGCGGCACCCTTGGCGCTGCACGTTCGATGAACCCGAACTCGGCGAACTCGCAGTTCTTCATCAACTTCAAAGACAACCACTTCCTCAACGGTCAATACACGGTCTATGGCCGCGTGATCGAAGGCATGGAGCACGTAGACGCGATCACCCGTGGTGAGCCGCCTGCGAATCCAGACCGCATGATCTCTGTTAAGGTTGCCGCTGATGTTTAAGCTCGCCGCAGCTTTCACCCTTGTTGCGTCTTCGGCACTTGCCAGTGGTCTTGAGATCATGGTCGATGGCCAAGCGCAGGGCACGATCAAGATCGACCTTCTGGAAGAGCTTGCGCCAAAGCATGTCGAGCAGATCAAGGCGATTGCTGCCGAAGGTCTTTATGATGGCGTTGTTTTTCACCGCGTGATTGACGGCTTTATGGCACAGACTGGTGACGTCCAATTTGGTCGTATCGGCATGGACATGCGTATGGCTGGCATGGGCGGGTCGGAATTTGGCGATATCGAAGCCGAATTCAGCGATGAACCCTTTGCGCGTGGCATCGTCGGCATGGCGCGTTCTTCCGATCCAAACTCGGCAAACTCGCAGTTTTTCATCATGTTTGACCAAGGTGACTTCCTCAATGGCCAATACACCGTTGTGGGTCGTGTGACTGAGGGTATGGACATCGTTGACGCGATCAAGCGCGGCGAAGGTCCGAACGGTGCGATTATCGGCCGTCCCGATGTGATGATCAAAGTGACCGTCACCGAGTAATCGAACGGACATTCGGAAATTGAGAGGGCGGGAGATGATCCCGCCCTTTTTTATGTGCCGCAGAAGGTGCGCGTGACCTTCTCGGTTGACAAGGGCGGCTTGGAGTAGGCTTTGCGCGGCTCATCAAGCTCGGCAAAGGGTGCTGTTACGACTGAAAGCATCTCGTGGAACGGTGCAAAGTCGCCCTGAACACCGGATTGGATTACCGCTTCGATCTTATGAAGGCGCGGGATGATCTTTGGGTTCATCGATTTCATAAGCGCTTGGTCGGGGACAAAGGAATTCCAATCCTCGCGCCATAGATCAAATGCCTCGCGGTCTGTGAACTGATCACGCGCTTGGCCGCTGGACAGTCCCGCAAATGTATTGGTGAAATCCGATCCGCTTTCCATCATCAGCCTGAGCAGGCGATTGACCAAAGAAAAGCTCTGCTCCGTGTCAGTTAGGCCAATCTTTGCGGCCATGAGCTTGCGCCATTCGGACTGATAAATATCGGCAAAACCGTTGACGATTTCTGTGAACTCTTCGATTGCAGCATCCTGGTCCGGCATCAGAGGAACCAAGGCGGTGGCAAGTTGCGCTATGTTCCAAACCGCGATTTGTGGCTGGTTGCCATAGGCATAACGGCCTTGGGTATCGATTGAACTAAAAACGGTCGAGGGGTGATATTCGTCCATAAAAGCGCAGGGGCCATAGTCGATGGTCTCTCCCGAGACTGTCATGTTGTCAGTGTTCATGACCCCGTGGATGAAACCGATTGAAATCCACTTTGCGATGAGTTTTGCCTGCGCCTCTGTCACAGCACGCAAGAGCCCAGGTGCTCCCTCTGCTTTTGGGTAATGACGCTTGATCACGTGCTCGCAGAGCTGCTGGAGCGCATCAAGGTCGCGCCGCGCTGCAAAGAGTTGAAACGTTCCAACTCGGATATGACTTGCCGCCACTCGTGTAAGGATCGCTCCGGGGAAATAGCCTTCGCGGATGACGGTCTCACCTGATCCGACCGCGGCAAGAGCACGTGTGGTCGGCACGCCAAGGGCGTGCATCGCCTCGCTCATGATGTATTCGCGCAAAACAGGCCCGAGCCATGCGCGTCCGTCGCCACGTCGAGAATAGGGGGTGGGGCCGGAGCCTTTGAGTTGAATGTCGCGGCGCTCGCCGTTTGCATCCACGACCTCTCCCAAAAGGATGGCGCGACCATCTCCGAGCCCTGGGTTCCAATTGCCGAACTGGTGTCCTGCATAGGCTTGGGCAATCGGCTCGGACCCTGCGGCTATGGCGTTGCCTGCAAGGACCTCGATGCCAATCGGGCCGCGCAATTCCTCGGGGGAAATGCCAAGCTCACGCGCCAAAGCGTCATTCACTGTAATCAGCGAGGGCGCTCCGACAGGCGTTGGATCAACCCGCGCAAACAACCGATCAGTCAGGCGGGCATAGGAATTATCGAAGGGGATCACGAGTGTCATGGTCAATAGATGGGGCGTGTTTCGCAAAAAGCTATGAGGTCAGAGGCGATCCGTCATAATGAGCACGCCGTCACGAGGTTCGAAGCCAACGCGCTTGCAAAAGTTCTGGGCCTCGACATCGTCCTGTGCCAAGCGCGCATGGAGCGCACGTACACCGCCAGCAGTCAAAGAAACGGCGATTGCATGGAGCACTTCGGTGCCGATCCCGCGCTTGCGAACCGATGGCCGGATATAGGCCTCGTCTACCCAACCTTCTGTGCCGCCATAAGCGACAGACCAACCAAAGGTCACGAGCACATAGCCAAGCGGTGCGCGGGTCGGGCCGATGAGCCATACCGCGCCATGAGGGCTTCCATCCAAGAGGGGCGTCACTGCTCGGCGACGCAGGTCATCATCAGAAGCGATCCCGCGTTCTTCGTGAAAGCGCTCCATGAGCGACAGAACGCGATCGAGGTCCTCGGTTTTGCCGAGGGTTATATTGGTGGTCATAGTCGCGCGATCCTCTCGCTCAGGAGATCAAAGAACCCATCACGGTGAATTTGGTTGAGGAAGAGCGCATTTGGTTTTCGGTCTGTGACGCGCCACCAATCGGCGACAGTCATGCCGAGGGTCAGGTCGGATTTTGTTTCGATCTCAACGTTGATGTACCTCCCGTCAAAGAGGTGCGGATCGATGAGATAGGCGATGACGCATGGATCATGCAGCGGCGCACCCGAGGAGCCGTATTTCGCTACATCGAAACGCTCGAAAAAGTCTGTCCAGCCGGCAACCATATGCCCTGCAAGCGTCCCAAGGCCATTCATCTTGTCGATCCAAGCGCGATCAGTGAGCGCTTTGTGGGTCACATCAAGCGGGCACATTACGATGTTTGCGCCTGATTTGAACACGATATCAGCGGCTTTGGGGTCCACATATATATTGAACTCAGCCGAGGGCGTAATGTTGCCACCTTCAAAGAAGCCACCACCCATGAGAACGATTTGGTGAACGCGTTCGATAATATCGGGGGCTTTTTGAAACGCTGTTGCGATGTTTGTCAGCGGACCAAGCGGACACAGTGTTACGGTGTCCGCAGGCTCAGTGCGCAGAGTTTCAATGATAAAGTCGACACCGTGCTGTTCCTGAAGAGGCATTGTCGGATCGGGACGGACAGGGCCATCCAAGCCCGTTTTTCCGTGGACATGTTCGGCTGTGACAAGAGGGCGCGACAACGGAGCATCGCAGCCCGCAAAGACTTTGACTTCGGGGCGTCCCGCCACCTCGCATACGATCCGCGCATTCTTTTGGGTCAGCGGTAGGGGAACGTTACCAGCGACCGCCGTTATCCCCAAAACCTCGACATCTTCGGGGCTTGCAAGGGCGAGCAAAATAGCAACGGCGTCGTCCTGACCTGGGTCGGTGTCGATGATGATCTTACGGGGGGACATGGGGGCTCCTGTTCACTTGACCGCACAGTGGAGCCTTGCTTCCAAAGGTGCAAGGCCAAAGCACATCGCACGCGAAACACCGCCATTCAATTCCGCACTATCAGCCGAGTCTTTCGCCCTTGGCATTGAAAAGGAACATCTTTTGCGGATCAAAGCGTGCGGAAATCTGCGTACCCGGACGGATAGAGCGGTCGCCTTGCATCGCGATCGTGAGCATGTCGGCATCGCCTTGGCGCGCATAGGCGTAGGTTTCGTTGCCGAGGTTCTCTACGATCTCGACGTTGAGCTCCAGTGCCGCATCGCCTGACGCTGTGAAATGCTCGGGGCGAATACCGATGGTAACTTCGGCGCCATCGCTCAGATCACTATGCGAGGCGGGCAGGGCGAGCGACTGGCCTTGATAGCCTATGAGGGAAAGCCGTCCGCCTTGCACCTTTGCTGGGAGGAAGTTCATTTTTGGCGAACCGATGAACCCCGCCACGAACTGATTTTTTGGGTTGTCATAAAGATCAAGCGGGCTTCCCACTTGCTCAATCCGCCCGTCGCGCAGGACAACGATCTTGTCGGCGAGTGTCATCGCCTCGACCTGATCGTGGGTCACATAGATGATCGTTGTGCCAAGCTCTTTGTGGAGTCGCGCAATCTCGATCCGCATCTGGACGCGCAGTTCGGCATCAAGGTTCGAGAGCGGTTCATCAAAGAGGAAAACCTCGGGATGGCGCACAATCGCGCGGCCAATGGCAACGCGCTGGCGCTGTCCACCCGAGAGATCCTTTGGGCGGCGGGATAAGAGAGCTTCTAGCCCCAAAATGCGCGCAGACTCGGCCACTTGGCGTTTGATCGCGTCTTTGCTTTCGCCCGCATATTTGAGCGCAAAACCCATGTTTTCTTCGACCGTCATATGCGGATAGAGCGCATAGGATTGAAACACCATCGCGATGCCGCGCTTTGAAGCGTCTACATCGTTGACAACGCGGTCCCCGATGAAAAGCTCACCATCTGTGATGTCTTCGAGTCCTGCAATCATCCGCAAGATCGTGGATTTGCCGCACCCCGATGGCCCGACGAACACCACGAATTCCTTGGGTTCGATGTCAAGGTCGACACCGCGAATGACTTCAAAGCCACCATAGGCTTTGCGCAGTCCTTTGAGTTTCAATCCGCTCATAACATCGCGCTCCTTAGATCGCCTGAAGGGTGACGGTTTTCTGGCCGAGGATCGGGTGAGTGACGGTTAGGTCCACTTTGCCTTTGCCCGTCATACGCAGCCAAAGTCCGGTCGAACCTGCACGTAGTGGAACCAGATCAGGGCCAAAAAGTTGGGCAGGGCCGCTTACCTCGAAACTGACGGGATCGGTTGCGTGGCGGAGCTTGTTGCCGGCTTGATCCAAAAGACGGACCATGACGCGGACGGTTTCGCCCGTTTCCACCTCGGTGTTATCGGGAACAATTGCAAGCGTTGTGGGCAGCGGGTCCGAGACGAACTTGCGCCGCGCAATTTCTTTGCCGTCCTTGAAGCCGACGATTTCGCCATGTTCCCAGCTCATACCCCAAACCCCAAGACCACCGTCGCCGAAATGCTCGGGACGAATGATCACCGGAGCATGGGGGAGATGCGGATAGGCCTCGCGGTCAGGCTGAACGCGCACGGGCGGGAAGTCGCCGTAACGGACTTCGATTTCATCAACGTTGGTCAGAACGATCAGCGGAAGGATGCCATGGATGTTACGCTCGCCGCGGGCGTAAAAGGTCACGGGCTCCATCACTACACCTTCGCTTGCATCCCGCTGGGATTGATAGGCAAAGGCCGCGAATTTGGGTTCGCGAAACATGTCCATCACCCCGTGATAACAGATGCGGTCGCCCGATCCGAAATCCTTGTGGGTGTTGTAATCGAAGGCACACCAGCCGATGGCGCCAGCGGTTCCATTCGCGCCGTATGCGGCGTTCAGGACGTCCAGATGACGGGTGACATGTTCGGCCTGACGCTGTTCCTGATCATGGGATTTGGTGGGGAACATGTGGCCATTATATTCGGTGATCAGATAGGGCACGTCATGGTCGAGACCCGTCACCTCGCGCTGGGGGCGCAGCGCGGTGCGGGGACGATTGCCGCCCATCTCGAACTCGCCCATGATGAAGTCGTTCATCGTATAGACGTCTTCGAGAAGCTCACTGTCGGTGATATAGCGAACACCGCCCGTTTGCCGCGTTTCGTCAAGTTCATGCGCTACGCGGTTGGTTTCCAAATAGAAATCGTGGTTGTCTTGGCTTTCGTTGATCCGCACACCCCAAAGGATGATTGATGGATGGTTCCAATCGCGGCGGATCATGCGGCGGACGTTTTCGACGCTTTCGGCCTGCCATTCCTTGTCGCCGATATGCTGCCAGCCGGGGATTTCTTCAAACACGAGAAGCCCGATTTCATCACAGCGGTCGAGGAAGTGTTTTGACTGCGGATAGTGCGAAGTGCGCCCGAGGTTTAGACCCAGATCGTACTTGAGGATTTCAGCGTCCTTACGCTGCGCTGCTTTGCCCAGAGCATAGCCGACATAGGGGAAAGACTGGTGACGGTTGAGACCGCGGATTTTCAGAAGCCGCCCGTTGAGATGGAAACCGTCAGTGGTGAACTCGGCATGACGGAAGCCAAAACGGGTGTCGAGTGTGTCCTCGCCATGAGCCGTATCAAGCGTCAGGTTGAGGGAATAGAGCTGTGGGTTGTCGACGTCCCAAAGTGCGATGCCCTTAAGGTCCGAAAGCGTGACCTCAGCCTGAGGCCCCGAAACATCGATTAGGGTTTTGGCAATGGTCTTGCCGTGCTTCAGAAGCGACGCGCTCAAAGTTCCGCTGATCCCAAGGTTTTGCGGATCGGCGAAGGTAACCTTGGCAAACACGGACTTCTCGTCCGCAAGTACGTCAGGGGTCTCGATCTTGACCGAGGCGATCGAGACGGGCGCGGTTAGTTTGATCCAAACATCGCGGTAAATCCCAGCATAGGTGAGATAGTCAATCTGACCACCGAATGGCGGGATTGCCGGATTTTCGCTTCCGTCGATTTCCACCGTGAGAAGGTTCTCTCCGTCCTTCAGCTTTCCCGTCAGCCGCGCTTCAAAGGGCGTATAGCCGTCCTTATGTGCGGCGATTTCCGTTCCATTGAGCAGCACGCGCGAATTGGCCATCGCTCCTTCAAAATGCAGAGCGACTTCACGGCCCTGCCATTCGGGTGCGGGGGTGAACCGCTTTTCATAGGTGAACTCACGCTGGTAAGAGCGTTCGTCGAAATAATGGAACGGAAGCTCTACTGCTGTGTGGGGCAGGGTCACGGGATCATTGCCCTCAAAGAGCCAGTCCGAGTTAAAGGAAATTAGGTCGCGCATTATTGGTCCTTATTTCACCGAGCCCAGCATGCCTTGGACAAAGAGACGCTGGAGTAGGAAGAAGATGATGAGTGTGGGCAGAGTTGTCAGAATGGTGGCGACCATTACAACTCCGAAATCGGGTGTGTAGGCGGAGGCGAGCGACGAGATGGTGAGAACCATGGTCTTCATCTCGTTCGTTTGGAGCACGATAAGCGGCCAGAGATAGTTATTCCAATTGAGCATAAAGACGATGATCGTCGCTGCTGCATAGGTGGAACGCATCACGGGAAAGTAAACCCGCGCAAAGATCTGCCATTCTTTGAGACCGTCAATCTTGGCCGCGTCGCGCAGCTCGTGCGGGAAGGCCTTGGTTGCTTGACGGAAATAGAAGATCACAAAGATATTCGCCACCGAAGGCGCGATGATCGCGGAATAGGTGTTAATCAGCCCCGCATTGGCGAACATGATGAACAGCGGTACCATCAGGGCGGCAAATGGGATCGAGAGCATAAGAAGCAGGCCGCCAAAGAGCCTCTCGCGCGCTTTGGAGCGAAAAATCTCAAAGCCATAGCCCGCAGCTGACGCAACGACCAGTGTGAGCACGGTGCCAATAATCGCGATGTAGAACGAATTGAACAGAACGCGGGAAAGGTCCACCTGAGCGTTCAGATTGACCATATTGGTCCAAAGGTTTGTCCCAAAGGTGGCCTTGCCCTTGATGATGTCGGCACTGGTATTTGTGGCGCCAACGACCATCCAGAAGAACGGAAAGACCGACAGGAAAGCTGCAATGGACAACACGCCATATTGCAGTGTCGCCATGAGGGTGCGGTTGCTCATTTGCGGTCCCTCGCGATGTAGAATTGAACAAAAGACAGGATCGCTACGATCACTACGATCACGTAGGACACCGTTGCCGCATAGCCAAAGGAGGGCATAAAGCGGAACGTCAGGTTGTAGATATACTGCGAGAGCGTCAGCGTTGCATTTGCCGGACCGCCAAGGGTGATATTCTGAACTTCGTCAAAGAGTTGGAGCGTACCGATGGTGGACATGATCGTGGTAAAGAGGATCACGGGCTTGAGCATCGGAATGGTGATCTTGAAGAATTGCGCATGGGCAGGGATGCCGTCGATGCGGGCCGCTTCATAGATCGATTTGTCGATATTCTGGAGCGCGGCGAGGTAGAAAATCATATTGTAGCCGGTCCAGCGCCAAGTGATGGCAGTGATGATGACGATCTTGGCGTAAAACGGGTCGCCCATCCACGCAATCCCCCGCTCGGACAAGCCAAGTGCAATGAGCGTCGCGTTTACAAATCCGTCCGTGGAAAAGAGGGACTTGAATAGGATCGAATAGGCAACGAGCGAAGTCACAGCAGGCAGAAAGATCGCTGTGCGGAAAAGTCCTCGAAACCGAAGGTGCGGTGAATTCAACATGACCGCAAAAATCAGTGCCAGCATGATCATGATCGGCACTTGGATCGCAAGAAAGGTAAGTGTATTGCCGAGCGCTTTGAGGAAGATCGGGTCTTCGGTCAGGCGGATGATGTTACTTAGACCGCCAAAGGACATGTTCATCCCGCGACCTGTTTGGAATGACATCCAAAGCGACCACAAGATCGGCCAGATCATGAATATTCCAAGCAATACCATGGCAGGCGCAATAAAGGCCCAGCCGCTAATATTCTCGTTCCGCCCCAAGCGAGTTTGCGCCACGAGCTATCCTCCCCCTCATGAGAACGGCCCCTAGGGAAATCCCCAAGGGCCGCACTGGTCTTATTGCGTCAGAACGCGAGCTTCGGCTTCGATCTTTGCGATCGCTTCATCAAGATCAGCACCGTCTGCGAGAGCGGGAAGCTGGGTTGCGATGGCAGAGCGGACTTCATAGGTGAAGATGCCGTAATCGACGCCAGGGATTTCACCAAGCCATGTCGAGAAATCCTGCCAGACGGCCTGGCCGCCAAAATAATCATCGCTCGACTGGTAAGCTGCACCTTCGCGCGACGCGAGGAGCGAGCCAACGGCGCCTTGGCCCACAAGGATGTCCTGATAGAAGTCGATGTTCGACGCCCAGACATCATTGAAGAAGGCTTTGGCTTCGTCTTTATTCTGCGACGACGAGAGCAGATACCAGCTCGATCCGCCAAGGTTCGATGCATTGGTTGCGCCCTCAACACCGTCAACGCGTGGGATCGGGGCGACAGCCCACTGACCCGGCATGTCTGCAGCCTTGATGGTGCCCGTGATCCAAACGCCTGTAAGCGCGGCCGCAACATCACCGCCAGTGAATGCGCCGGTGTATTCGGCCCAGCCCGATACAGGTTTGTAGATGTCCTTGGCCTGAAGGATTTCGGTGTAATCGGCCAAAGCGGCTTTGAAGGCCTCGTTGCCAACGATATCCAGATCGCCATTCTCGTCAAAGAACCAATGACCCGTCGACTGAAGCAGGATTACGAACATACCCGGATCGTTGATGTCGAGCGAGAGCATCGGCTTGCCTGTCTTGGCAGCCACATCTTTTGCAATCTCGATGAAGCGGTCCCAAGTGATGTTCTCAAGATCAGCGGCAGTATAGCCCGCTTCTCCAAGAATATCAGAGCGATAGAACCAGCCCGTCACGCCCGAGTCGAAGGGAACCGAGTAGGTGTCAGATCCGACAGTCGCGAGCGCAACTTTATAGTCGGCAAACTGTGAATAGACGAAAGCATCCGTCAGCGGCTCGAATGCGCCGGGGAAAGACAAAAGAAACTTTTGCGCGGAATAATCCTCGATCAAAACGATATCGGGAAGCCCGTCGATGGTGCCCGATGCTAGCTGTGTTTGGAGCTTTTGCTCTACTTCTTCACGCGAGAAGGCGTTGAAGGTAAGGTTGAATTCGGGGTGGTCAGCTTTGTAGATTTCCACGGCTTTATTCATCGAAGCGCCGTTAAAGTTCGGGTCCCATGCCCAAACGTTAAGATCGCCAGCAAAGGCCGAGGTCATAGCGAGTAGACTTGCGCCGAGGCCAAGCGCCGTCGCCCGCTGCAAAACAGCAGTGTTCTTCATTTAAATTTCCTCCCAAAAGGTGCGCCAGCCCAGTCTCTGGCGTGACTGTATGTAGGCAAAGATTTTCACCTATAGCAAGAAATTTAGTAAAATTTTACCAAATGACGTTGGTGAAACTTTTGTGGCGAAGCTTGAGGTGGGGTGCTCAGACCAAAGGTTTGCGGGTGCTTTCGCGCCAGACAATCTTGCTCTCAAGACTGATTTGCTTGGCTAATTTCCGTCCTGATAAGCGCTCGACCAACAGTTCAACAGCGTTCTCACCTATGCGCTCGGCAGGGAGGCGCACGGTGGTCAAGGGTGGGTTCAAAAAACGGGCGGCCGAGATGTCATTGAAGCTGGCAATCGCGATGTCCTGAGGGATTTTGAGGCCCGATTCTAGAATCGCCCGATAAGCTCCGACGGCCATATTGTCGTTCGCGGTTATAATGACGTCTGGCCTTGGGTTTGCGGCAATGAGACTTAGCGTGAGGTCATGGCCGCTTTGCTCTGTGTTGGTTCCAAGTTGGGTCAACGCGGGATCAAAGCGTTCGCGGCTTTCCATCCAATTCTTGTAGGCGGTGTAACGCGCCTCTGGTGTGGGGATCGAAGTCCCTCGGTGATTGTCGTGCCAGCCAATAAAGCCTATTCGTTCGTAACCAAGGCCATCTAGGGATTTCAATAGTTTATGGGTCGCTGCTTTGAGATTGCAGAGCGCTGCATCTATGTCATCTTCAAGAGGCATATGGTCGGCGAGAACGATGTGTTTGGCTTTTTCTCGAAGCGCATCAATCTCAGCTTCTGAGTGACGGCCAATGATGATGCAGCCTCCAACGCGCTCAAGCATTTCGGGGTCAGGCATTGGCGCACCGGAGTAGATTTTGATCTGTTCCAACCCGAGTGCAGTGCATCGGCTTTCGATCCCAATCCGCATTGCGACATAATAAGGGTCGCTCAGTTCTTGTTCGGGTCTCAGGAAATGGAGGAGCGCGATTTTGCGCTGATCCGCTTCGAGCGTAAGCTTCTTGCGACGGCGCGGTGGCTCGTAGTTAAGAGCTTCTGCGGTTTCGATAATCTTTTGGCGCGTTTCATCACCAACTGAAAGCGTGCTGTCAAAGTTCAAAACCCTAGAAACGAGCGAGACCGAAACGCCCGTTCGATTGGCGATCTGCTTGAGAGTCGCACCGGTTTTCTTAATTCTGGGTCGTTTCACTTGATCTGACATTTGATCATTTTGCATGGACAACGCAGTTGCGCAATGCGCGGAATGTCTCGGTTTGATGGTGTTGAGTGCAGAAGTTAGTAAAAATTTACTAAACCTGTTGACGCTCCTCATGCAAGTTGTAACTGTTCGGGTAAACCGCGATAGGAGGGGCGCAGATGGCCACGGTTAAATGGGGAATAATTGGTCCGGGTCGGATCGCTTGGAATTTCGCCAAAGGTCTGGAAGAGAGCGAGCACGGTGAGCTTTTTGCGCTTGCCAGTCGATCACCCGAGCGCGGTGCAGCTTTCGCGGAAGAATTCGGCGTGGCAAAGGACAAGGTCTACACCGACTACGATGCGATCTGTGCTGACCCAGAGGTGGACGCGATCCACATCGCAACACCGCATACATTTCATGCGCAACAGGCTCTCATGGCGATCCGCGCAGGCAAACATGTGTCTGTTGAGAAACCTGCGGGATTGAACGCTGCCGAGGTTGCAGCGCTCACCGAGGCGGCGGCGCAAGAGGGGGTCTTCTTCATGGAGGCCTATATGTATCTCCACCATCCGCAAATCGCGCGGGCGGTCGAGATACTCAAGAGCGGCGAGCTTGGCGCAGTGCAGCATGTGCGGGCGCTCTTTGGGTTTGCGGCAGGTTTTGATCCTGAGAGCCGTCTTTATGACGTGAACCTCGCTGGTGGCGGGATCCTTGACGTCGGTGGTTATGCTGTTTCGGCGGCGCGTCTCTTTGCGGGCATAAGCGAGGGGCGTATGGCTGACCCGATGTCGTTCAAGGGTAATGGGATCATTGGAAAGAGCGGCGTTGACGAGGTTGCATTTGGTCTTTTGAAATTCGGGAATGGCGTAACGGCGGAGGTCGCTTCGGCTGTGGCACGAAACATGCCGCAAGTTATTGAAGTAAATTGTGAAAAGGGAACGCTAAGCCTGACGAATCCTTGGATTCCGGGACGCCAGGAAGGGCCGGCGGATACCCAGATTGTGATCACCGGAGCAGGCGCGCGTACCGAAGATGTCAAAGCTCCAAAGATGCTGTTTGCATACGAGGCCGAAGGCGCAAGCCTTGCCATTCTGAACGGACAAAAGGGCTGTTCTTATCCCGCCATGACGCCCGAAGGCTCGCTCGGAAACGCCCATGCGTTGGATACATGGCGCAGAGAGCTGGGCTATAAGGTTGTCGGCGAAACTCCTGCGACTATCCGTAGGCTCACTGGAATTCTGCCCAAGGGGCTCTCAGCGATGAAGACCATCAAGGTTGATGGCGTAAAGAACCCAGTGTCCCAGCTTATCCTTGGCTGTGACAACCGCGACACCGTGGCAGAAGGTGCAGTAGTATGGGACGCTTGGCTTGAAGCTGGCGGCAATACTTTTGACACGGGCTTTGTCTATGGAGGCGGCCTGCACGAAGCAGTGCTTGGGGATTGGGTAAAAGCGCGCGGCGTCGCTCACGAAATCAACGTGATCGTCAAAGGCGCTCATACGCCATATTGCGTACCAGATGCCATTTCTGCACAACTTGATATCTCGCTCGACCGTCTCCAGTCGGACCGTGCCGCAATTTACATCATGCACCGCGACAACCCCGAAGTGCCTGTCGGCGAGTTCGTTGAGGCCATCGCCCACGAGCGTGAAAAGGGACGGATCGGCATTTGGGGTGGGTCGAACTGGACGATTGAACGCTTTGACGAGGCAGTCGCTTATGCCAAAGCGACCGGCCTTGAGCCGCCGCGCATTCTTAACAACAACCTTTCGCTCGCCGTGATGGAGAAACCCGTTTGGGCGGGATGTGTGACCTCGAACACACCAAAAACGCTCGAATGGTTGCGCCTCACCGGAACTATGCACATGAGCTGGTCGTCACAAGCGCGGGGCTTCTTCCTTGATGCGGCGCTGCGTGGACGGTTGCCCGAGGATACCGCGCCCGACACGTGCTATGGCTCGGCTGACAATGATGAACGCCGCAAACGGGCAGGGGAGCTGGCGAAGAAATATGGCGTATCGCGTCACAACATCGCCGCCGCTTGGGTGCTTGGGCAGTCGTTCCCGTCGTTCGCCCTTATTGGGCCAAGAAGCGCGGGGGAGATCGTTTCGACCTTACCAGCGTTTGAGGTGAACCTGACGCCAGAAGAGATTGCTTGGCTCAATTTAGAAGATTGATGTTAAAAAGAAAAAGGGGCGAAGGAAGAAACCTTCGCCCCTTAAATTTTTGCCGGTGCGTGACCCTACTTTGAACCGCGAGCCAAAGCTGCAACGCCCGTGCGTGCAATTTCGACGAGGCCAAGCGGACGCATTAAATCTGCAAAGGCGTCGATCTTTTCAGGCGTTCCGGTGATCTCGAATACAAAGCTTTCGAGCGTGGAATCCACAACGTTTGCGCGGAAGATGTCGGCAAGACGAAGCGCTTCGACCCGCTTTTCTCCTGCGCCGGAAACTTTGAGCAGACCAAGCTCGCGCTCGACGCTCGGGCCTTCGGCGGTGAGGTCATGGACCTCAAGCACAGGTACGATGCGACCAAGCTGGGCCTTGATCTGCGCGATCACCTGCGGGGTGCCCGAGGTGACGATTGTGATGCGCGAACGGTGCCCTTCGTGGTCGATCTCGGCCACTGTGAGGCTTTCGATGTTATAGCCGCGGCCCGAGAAAAGACCGATGACGCGCGCCAGAACGCCAGGTTCGTTGACCACTGTGACGGCAAGTGTGTGACGCTCGATCTCGTCGCCAAAATTGGAGCGTAGGTCATAAGCGGAGTGGCTCGACGAGCCCTTTTTGATGCGTAGTGCAGACATCTTAGTTCTCCTTAGACCAAAGCCGCGCCGCTTGCGAAGGCGTCAGCGTCCGCAGCAAGTAGCATTTCATTGTGGGGCTTGCCCGATGGGATCATCGGGAAGCAGTTCTCGTGCTTTTCTACGAGACAGTCAAAGATCACCGGACCGTCATAGTTGATCATTTCCATGATCGCATCGTCGAGATCCTTGGGGTCAGAGCAGAGAATACCTTTGGCGCCAAAGGCTTCGGCGAGTTTCACGAAGTCGGGAAGCGCTTCGGACCAAGACGAGCTGTAACGCTCGCCATGGAGGAGCTGCTGCCACTGCCGGACCATGCCAAGGCGTTCATTGTTCAGAATGAACTGCTTGACGGGAAGCTTGTATTGGATCGCAGTTCCCATTTCCTGCATGTTCATCAGCCATGACGCTTCGCCGGCCACGTTCACAACGAGGCTCTTGGGGTGCGCAAGCTGAACGCCGATCGAAGCAGGGAAGCCATAGCCCATGGTGCCGAGGCCGCCCGAGGTCATCCAACGGTTCGGGTCCTCAAAGCCGAGGAACTGCGCAGCCCACATCTGGTGCTGGCCCACTTCAGTGGTGATATAGCGGTCCATGCCTTTGGTCAGCTCTTCAAGACGCTGAAGCGCATACTGAGGCTTAATGGTGGTTTCGCTGTTCTTATAGGCAAGGCAGCGAACGGCACGCCATTCGTTGATCTGCTTCCACCACTTATCAAGACCTTCTTTCTCGGTCACGCGGCCGCGCGACTTCCAGACCTTGAGAAGGTCTTCGAGAACATGCGCGACATCGCCGACAATCGGAATATCGACGTGGATGATCTTGTTGATCGAAGAGGCGTCGATGTCGATATGTGCCTTTTTCGACTTGGGCGAGAAGGCATCGACACGGCCCGTGATACGGTCGTCAAAACGCGCACCGATGTTGATCATGAGATCACAGTCGTGCATCGCCATGTTCGCCTCATAAAGGCCGTGCATGCCGAGCATGCCGAGCCACGCTTTGCCCGAAGCGGGGTAGGCGCCAAGACCCATAAGGGTCGAAGTGATCGGGAAGCCTGTTGCTTCGACGATTTCACGCAAGAGTTGGCTTGCTGCGGGGCCCGAGTTGATGACGCCGCCGCCCGTGTAGAAGATGGGACGCTTGGCCTTTTCCATCAGCTTGACGAGATCGTTGATCCCCTCGATCGCACCTTTGACCTGCGGCTGGTATTTCGACTTGAGCTTGGTCTTTTCGGTGTAGTTGCCAGTCGCGAACTGCACGTCCTTGGGGATGTCGATCAAAACGGGACCAGGACGGCCAGAGGTCGCGACGTGGAATGCTTCGTGGATCGTACCCGACAAGGTTTCGGTGTCTTTGACCAGCCAGTTATGCTTGGTGCAAGGGCGGGTGATGCCAACGGTGTCAGCTTCTTGGAACGCATCGGAACCGATCATAAAGGTCGGAACCTGACCAGAGAAAACGATCAACGGGATCGAATCCATCAAAGCATCGGTCAAACCCGTGACGGCGTTCGTCGCACCCGGACCCGAGGTCACAAGAGCAACACCCGGCTTGCCGGTCGAGCGGGCATAGCCTTCGGCAGCATGGATCGCAGCCTGTTCATGGCGAACTAGGACGTGCTGGATCTCGTTTTGCTGAAAGATTTCGTCATAGATCGGTAGCACAGCGCCACCGGGGTATCCGAATATCGTATCCACACCCTGATCCTTCAGGGCTTGGACCACCATTTTCGCTCCGGTCATCTGACGAGACATGTTCGAGTTCCTTATCCTATCGTCGTCTTTGTATTTGATACGAAAAAGCCCCCGGTTTTTGTCCGGGGGCGCATGGGAGACCATTATGGTTTTACCGTCACCGGCCCACGCGCCATTTCCCCACTAGTTCCACTACGAGATCCATTCCCGAGGCCCTTTCGTTTCGTTCGCACGTTATGCCAATGCAGAAAAAGGAGGTCAACACGTGAAACGCATCGAAAGTGGAGAAAATAACTTTTTCACCTCATTTCGCGCAACTTTGTTTCAAAACGGAGTTCTGTTTTATGCTGGAACTGCGCTCTTTACGTGGGAAAGAGAGGCACTTTCGTGAATTTTGCGCCTTTGATAGAGTGCAGCGGGGTTGTTGTCCGTTTTTGATAGGGGATTCCTATGATCGCAAAGCTTGAAATGCTAATCGCTTTGGCCAAGGAGCAACACTTTGGCAAGGCTGCGCTTTCGCTCGGCATTGCTCAGCCGTCTTTATCCAGCGGTATTCGTCAGCTTGAAGATCAACTCGGTGTAAAACTTGTTCAGCGCGGCGCTCGCTTTGGAGGTTTGACCCCCGAAGGTCAGCGTGCTTTAGTCTGGGCGCGGCAGATTGTCGGCGACAGCCGCCGTTTGCGCGATGAGATGCGCGCATCCAAGGGAGGCTTGTCTGGGCACCTTCGGATTGCGGTTATTCCGACTGCGCTTACATGGGCCGCCCATTTGACGGCGCGCTTTACAGAAAAGCACCCCAATGTTGCGTTTTCGGTGCTTTCGGCTTCATCGCGAGACATCCTTGATCGTCTTGAGAACCTCGATATTGATGCGGGTATTTCCTATCTCGACAATGAACCTCTTGGACGGGTAACGACGGCTCCTCTTTATACCGAGCGATACTCTATCATGTGCGGCGCTAGGCATCCCCTTGGCTTAAATGACAAGGTGACTTGGCGAGATGTGGCCGCTGCAAAGCTCTGTCTCTTGACGCCGGACATGCAGAACCGAAGGATTATCGACCGAAATTTCATGGAAGCTGGGGTTTCAGCGACAGCCTTGATCGAAAGCAACTCGACCGTTGTATTGGCCTCGATGGTTGAGAGCGGTGAATGGGTCACGATCCTGCCGCAAGCAATGGCCGAGTTCCTTGCCGCTGGAAAGGGCACCAAGATAGTGCCGATTGAAAAGCCATTTGTGACGCCAAGTGTCGGCCTAATTGCACCTTTTCAGGAGCCTTATACCCCCGTAATCTCGGCGCTGCTTGATATGGCGCGTCAGATTGCGGTTGATTAGCGCTTTATCACATTTGGTTTAAGGATTGATCATGACCGAACCCGTCAAAGGCCCAGCTTCCTACTTTCCATCGATCGAAAAGAAATATGGCCAGCCGATTGATCATTGGCTTGGCATCGCAGAGGCAAAGTTCGGCGAGGGGCTCAAGCATATGGAAGTTGTCGCGCACCTTAAAGAGGAGCACGCCATGGGCCATGGACATGCCAATGCGGTTGTCGCTTTTGTAAAGGCAAAGCTCTAGGGCTAGGTGTTAACGCCTGTACCTTGGACCACGCCGTGCTCTAATGCATAGCGGGTCAAGCCTGCGGTTGAGCTAATGCCAAGCTTGCGCTTGATGTTCTTGCGATGTGTCTCGACGGTGCGAACCGAGATGTTAAGCTCGGCTGCGACGTCTTTATTTGATTTCCCAGTTGCAAGCTGAAGCAAGATTGTCTGCTCGCGGCTGGTGAGTGGTTCGCGGCCATCGGTGATACGCGGCTTGAGCGAACCTTTTGCACCCGTGCAAAGGTATTCTTGTCCAGACATCACTGTTTGAATGGCCGTAAAGATTTCCTCTGTAGGAACGTCTTTGAGCAGATAACCACGTGCGCCGTGGCTCAGAGCAGTCGAGATGTACTCAGGCGTGTCATGCATCGAGAGGATGAGGATCTTGGTTTCGGGTCGCTTTTCTAGGATGAGTTCCGTGGCGGAAAGTCCGCCCAAGCCGGGCATATTCAGATCAAGCAAAATGACATCGGGGGTCAGGTCGTCAACGCGGTCCACGACCTCTTGCCCCGATGAAAGAGCCGCAACCACGGTCAGCTCGTCATAGGTTTCGAGCAGGGCTTCGATGCCTTCGGCGACCATCGGATGATCGTCCACGATAACCACACGTATGGTCATGTGTTGTCCTTTGCTTTGTTGTCGGGGGCGAGCATATGGCTCAATGGAACCAAGGCTTCAATGGTTGTTCCGCCGCCGAGCGCGCTAAACACTGTCAAAGTGCCTCCGAGCTGTTCCAATCGTTCCTGCATGTTGCGCATCCCAAGGCCGCCCGATGCTTTGGCGGGCTGAGGCCAATCCATGCCGATCCCGTCGTCCGAAATTCGCATTAAGGCACCGTTGCGCGTACCGCGTAGGCTTATCTTGATCTCGCCGGCCCCTGAATGCCGATCAATGTTGGTGAGTGCCTCTTGTGCAATGCGATAGAGTGCGATGCGTCCTTCTCGGTCGAGACGACCACGGAAGACCACCGTTTCAAATTCAGACTTGATACCTGTTCGAACCTCGAATTCTTCGATCAAAGCTTGCAGGGCAGGGCCGAGGCCAAGGTCATCAAGAACACCGGGGCGCAGGTCGCGACTAATGCGGCGGACTTCTTGAATAGTGCTTCCTAGGCTTGCTATCCCTTTATCAAGGTTCTCACTCGCTCTTTCATCGCCAAGTGTGAGGCGGCGGCGTGCAAGTTCTAGAGCATAGCGCACACCAACAAGCATCTGGGAAATAGAGTCATGAAGTTCGCGAGCGACGCGGCCACGTTCTTCTTCTTGGGTATCAATAATCCGTTGCGTGAGTTGCTTGAGCTTGGCGTCCGTTACGCGGCGTGCGCGCAGGTTGATGAACATGCCAGAGCCGAACACCGCCAAAAGAGCCGCCGTCGCAATCGTGAGAATATAAAAAGAAGTGCGCCTGATACGGTCCGCGATTTCGGACTCGGCTGTTGCGATTTGGGTCTTGATGTCATTGAGGAAAACACCCGTCCCAACGACCCATCCCCATTCTTGTAGTCCGTTCACGTAAACGACCATTTCGCCAGGCTCGCCTGTTACGGGTCGCGGCCATTTAAATGAATAATAACCGCCACCGTTCTTAGCCAACTGAATAAGATTGAGCGTGAGCTGCGGAGCTTCGTCTTCTCTAAGACCCAAACGGTTGCGTCCCATAAGTCCGCTGGTGCGCGAGGCGACAAGGTTTTGTCCGTCGTAGTCGAACACAAAGAAATAGCTGTCCTGGTCAACAAGCATCGCAGCAAGGAGGCGGGTCACTTCAAGCTTGGCACGACCATCGCTTGTTGCTTTGCGAGCATAGAAGTTCTCAAAAGCGGAGCGGGCAATAGAAACATAGTTCTCAAGCTCATCCTTCTTTGCGCTCAGGATTTGCGCTTCAAGAGCGCGCCCCTCGCGCGCTGCTAATACGTTAGATTGGTTCGCAACGACGCCCGCGATCACGGCGACCGCGATGATAAGCGGAAGCACTGCCAACAGCGTGAACTGCTGGGCAAAATGGTTTCCATAGCGGATTCGAAAATTGGTGAGCCAAGAAAACATCCCGATTCGATAGTGGGATTCGGCGTTTTGTCCTAGTGGAATGCTGTTAAGACCAAAAATTCAGCGCCGATTAGTTCCTGTCAAATCAACGATTTTGGTTAGTTTTTCTGACAAATGTGGCCCACTACGTAGTAATAGGTATTTTCAGAACGGGAATTGAAGGTCTAGCCTTAGGTACTATTTCGAAGTGTCCCTGCGTAAGACAGGGGTTAAATCCAAATGGGAGGAAACCATGGATCGTCGTTCTTTTCTGAGAACTTCTGCACTTGGCGGCACAGCAGCCGCTGCCACTAGCCTTGCTGCTCCGGCAGTTGCTCAGGGCACCCGCACTTTGACCCTCGTGACTTCGGTTCCCGATGGCTTTGCTGTTTTCGATGACGCGGCTGTAAAGTTCGTTGAACTCGTGAACGCGATGGCCGATGGCGAGATCGTGATCGAGAAGAAAGCTGCTGGTCAGCTCGTTGGCGCGTTCGAAGTATTCGACGCTGTGAGCTCGGGTCAGGCTGATATGTATCACTCCGCAGACTACTATTTTGGTGGTCAGCACCCAGGTTACTACTACTTCACCGCTGTGCCCTTTGGCGCAACAGGCGGCGAAATGATCTCTTGGTACCAGCACGGCGGCGGTAAAGAACTGCACGACGAGCTCGGTCAGATCTTCGGTCTCAAGTCGTTCCTCTGCGGCAACACCGGCCACCAGCCGGGCGGTTGGTTCCGCAAGGAAATCAACTCGGCTGCTGATCTTCAGGGTCTCAAGTTCCGTATGCCTGGCATCGGTGGTCTTGCTCTTGGCCGCACCGGCGCGTCGGTTCAGAACGTTCCCGGCGGCGAAATCTATCAAGCGCTCGCTTCGGGTGCGATCGATGGTGCGGAATGGATCGGTCCGTTCGCGGACGAACGCCTTGGCTTCCAGGAAGTTTGTGAGTTCTACTACACCGGCGGCTTCCACGAGCCGGGTTCGGCTCTTGCATGTGCTGTGAACCGCGACGTGTTTGAATCGCTGACCCCCTCGCAGCAGAAGATCATCGAGACCGCTGCAATGGCAACGCACCACTGGTCGCTGTCGCAGTCGAACGCCAACAACGGTGCAGCGCTTGAGCGTCTGCGTCAGTCGGGCGTTAAGATCATGGAATTCCCAGATGACGTATGGGATGCCTTTGGTAAGGCTTCCAAAGAGTCGCTCGACGAATTCATGGGTGACGAGCTCTTTGCACGCATCCGCGCGTCCTTCGAAGCATCGGTTGCATCGACCTACGACTGGACCAGCATCTCGGACGGCGTGTTCCAGCGTCAGCGCGCACGCGTCAACGCAGGCTAATCTGCCGACAATCTAATCAAAAAGGGCCCTTCCGGTTTACCGGAGGGGCCTGACCTGCAATAGGGGGCACTTTCGTGCTCCGTCCATTATTGGGGTGAGGGAAACAATGGACGAAACGACCCAGTGCAGCGGCTTTTTTGCCGCGAGCGAAGAGGGGGGCGTGAGCTGTCTCGATCAATTCGAGGCCTCGGGTACTCTTCAGTGGTTCTTCGGAAACCTGCTCGAAGCTTTCTACAACATTTTCTACGCATTCACGCATGTCTCGAGCTGGCTCGACTGGGCCACGTGGGGGAATACCACCGAAGACAAGCAAGCGTTGCTGCGTTTCGTCTACTATGGTGCATCCGAAGAGTTCTTCTTCGTGATGTTGGTCCTTTTGCTCATCGTTTCTGCGGTCGGCTTTGCACACAACGGTTTTATGTGGGGCATGGTGCGCGGACTTGAAAAGTTCGCAAACACCGTTGGCCGCACAATGGCGTGGGCTGGTCTTGCGATGGTGCTGATCCAGATCATGATCATCTTCCTTCAGCGCGTCTTTGCGGTAAGCCAAATTACCATTGGATTTGGTATGGCATTTACCTTCGATGTGAGCTGGTGGTCTGAAAGTCTCAAGTTTTACAACGCGTTGATCGTCGCTCTTTGCGCGACTTACACCTTTGTCCAAGGTGGACATGTCCGCGTTGACCTTGTTTATTCTGCTGTGAGCTATCGCACAAAAAAGGCAATCGATATGTTCGGTAGCCTTGTGTTCATGCTTCCATCTGCGCTGATCGTTTGGGTCTATGCTTGGTTCTTCTTCTGGCGCCATATGATGGTTCCGAACATCTCTGCTTCAGACACGCTCGAAAAGGTTATCCGCAAGGCGCCCGCAGTGCGCTGGAACATTGAAACCATCGGCTTTAGCCCGAACGGCTTCAACGCGTACTTCCTCTTCAAGCTTCTGATGCTGACCTACACGGCCATGGTGATGCTGCACGCAATCGCATTCTTCTACCGCTCCTACCTTGAGCGCAAAGAAGGCGAAGGCTCTGAAGGCAAATACCATGACAAAGACGTTCTTGGCGACGAACAGGCCGAGCTCGTGGCCGAAATCCACTAAGGGGATAGCAAGATGTTTCTAGGACTTGATGGCGTAGAAATCGGTATCATCATCGTATTTCTAACGCTCTTTGGTGCGATCCTGTCCGGCTTCCCTGTCGCTTTTGCGATTGGTGGTGCGGCCGTGATCTCTTTCGCCGCAATCGCTGCACTTGATAGCGCGGGATTGCTGATCCATCAGGCAATCGACACCTCGTCAGACGCATATCGCGCTCTGACGAACTCTGGTGTGAAGTCGGATGCGATCTCGATATTTACCTATCCAGACTTGCCACGCGTCGGAAAGGCCGTTTTCGAAAACGGTTGGGAAGTCGCGATGGACCGCAACGTTTCCTTTATTGTGAACCGTATGAACGAACGTGTCTTTGCGGGTCAGTCTATCGAGACGCTGCTAGCCGTTATCATGTTCGTCATGATGGGTATCATGCTTGAACGCTCGCGCATCGCGGATGAGCTTTTGACCAAGATGGCTAACGTGTTTGGTCCGCTTCCGGGTGGTCTTGCGGTATCCATCGTGGTTGTGGGGGCCTTCCTTGCTGCGTCGACCGGCATTGTGGGCGCGACCGTTGTAACCATGGGGCTTCTGGCGCTTCCGACCATGCTCAAGAACAACTACTCGCCTGAACTGGCGACAGGTGTGATTGCGGCATCTGGCACGCTTGGTCAGATCATTCCACCCTCAATCGTGATTGTTCTCTTGGGCACTCTGGCAGGGGACCTTTACTCTGCCGCTCAAGAAGACCGCGCGGTGCTTGCTGGATGTACCGACGCACTGACCTACCTCGGCGAACCCGCCGTGGTCTCGGTCGGTACGTTGTTCCAAGCAGCGCTCCTTCCGGGTATCCTACTTGCTGTGCTTTATGCGGCATATGCCTTTGGTTTCGCTCTTCTGAACCCGTCCAAAGCACCTGCCGTTCAGCTTGTTGCAAGCGGTAAAGTCCTGCGCACGCGTAACGAGGCGTTGACTTGGTTCCTTGGTGTTCCTGTTGCGATGGTCCTTGCGATTGTGGTTGCGGGTCAGCTGAACCTCGTTGGATCGCAAACGATCATCGTGGACACCTATTCGGATGCAACCGAAGCTGCGAGCCTTCGCACAAACGTTTCGGCAGATTGTCAGGCATCGATGATCGAACTCCACGGTCAAGAGGCATGGGACGAAGCCGTAGCACAGCAGCAGGCGATTGAGGCCAACGGTGGCGCACAAGAAGCCCGTCTTCTCACCGAAGAAGAGCGCGTTGCCGAGTTCGACCGTCAGCTTGCAGCCGCTCCCGTTATCGGCACGGGCCTTGGCATCTTGATGCTGGCGATTGGTCTTGCTCTTGCTGTCGCACGCGGTGTGAACCCTGGGCTTGATAGCCGTCCGCTGATCATAGGTGCGATTGGTTTGGGTCTAATTGCGGTGGTGGATATTGCCTTTATCTCGCCCGTTACGACACCGGGGCAGACCGTTCTTTGGATCGCGATTCCGCTCTTTCTTACCTACGTTGGTGTGAAGGAAGCTGCCATCCGCATGAGCCAGAACGACATCATCAAGGTGGTCTTCCCGCCGCTGGTGCTGATCGTTGCAGTTCTTGGCTCGATCCTTGGCGGTGTGACGAACCCGACGCCGGCAGCGGCATTGGGTGCGGGCGGTGCGATCCTTCTCGCCGCTGGCCGTGTTCTCGCAAACAACGGGCGTTCGGCTAAAATGGTGATCTACACTGCGATCGCCATCGCACTGATGCTGGTTGTCGGGATCAACTTTGACATGCGCTTTGCAGAAGGCGGCATGACATTTGAGAACAAGATCGCGTTTATCTTCGCATTTGGCGCGTTCCTCTTCTCGATGTTTGGCTTCTTCTGGAGCTGCTACGTGCTGTTCAAGTTTGGCGTGCTGTCTCCGGTCGTTCGGGAAACCGCGAAAGTGACCTCGATGGTGTTCACCATCCTGATCGGCTCGCAGCTTCTGAACCTCGTGCTGATCTCCTTCGGTGGCGAGCATTATATTCAGGACTTCTTGCGCAGCTTCTCGAATGAATGGACTGCATTCATTATCGTCATGCTCGTGCTCTTTGTTCTGGGCTTCGTGCTCGACTTCCTCGAGATCATCTACATCGTGATCCCGATTGTTGGCCCTGTGATTTATGGCGGTTCCTTCGATCCCAAGTGGGTGACGATCATGGTGGCAGTGAACCTACAGACGTCGTTCTTGACGCCTCCGTTTGGTTTTGCACTGTTCTATCTGCGCGGCGTTGCCCCGAAGGAAGTCACGACCGGTCACATCTATCGCGGTATCATTCCGTTCGTATTGATCCAGGTTGGTGGCCTACTGCTCTTGGCGCTTGCGCCGTCCATCGTGACCATCGTTCCGGCTCTCTTGAACTAAGAGAGCCGCGAGCTGCACAAAAACAAGCGGCGCCCCAAGGGGCGCCGTTTTGTTTTTCAACATCTGAAAATCAGACCCGTGTGTCTGGAATGGAAAGCCGCGCGACTTGCTCGGCGATAGGCTGAATCGAAAGAGGGTCAGCGTGATTTTCATAGAGATCAGGATTGACCATCGCTTCCCATGCGCCATCAACAAAGACCTCAAGCGCGCTGAAATTGGATTTGTATCCCATCTTCTGGCTGTTGGGCACCCAATACCCCAGATAGACGTAAGGAAGACCTGCTTCTCGTGCGAGCTCGATGTGCGCCAAAATGATGTAGGTTCCGAGCGATTGCTTCGTCAGTTCAGGCTCGAAGAATGAGTAGACCATGCTCAGCCCATCATCGAGGATGTCAGTGAGACAAACCGCTTTGAGCATTTCACTTTCAAGTTCTGCTTGGGGATCATGGAACTCGATCAAGCGCGTCTTGATCGGTGTTTCTTCCACCATTGCTGCGAATTCGAAAATATCCATCTCGGCCATCCCACCCGTCATATGGCGACTGTCGAGATAACGGCGGAAAAGAGCGAATTGCTCCTCTGTGGCCCAAGGGGAAGTGGAGCGATGCACCAGATTTTCATTGCGCTTTAGAACGCGCTTCTGGCTCTTGCTTGGGACGAAATCTGCCACACGGATCCGCGCAGAAAGACAAGCAGAGCACTCGGCACAGGACGGGCGATAGAGGACGTTCTGTGAACGACGGAAACCTTGTTTGGAAAGTGCGTTGTTTAGAAGTTCCGAATTCTCACCCTGAAGCGCCGTAAAGAGCTTTCGCTCTTTGCGATTGTCCAAATAGGGACAGTCCTGTGGCGCGGTGACATAGAACTGTGGGGTGAGCGGAAGCGAATGGCGCATTTTCTAGGTAAGGGACACGGCTATGCAAACAATATCGGCGAATATGCACCAGACTACCAAGCCAGCACATACTCGCCAATACCTTAATGTATACGGGTCAAAGCGGGCGGTTTATAGCGGCCGTTCCCATAAAGTGGTCCGTAAGGCCTTGTTTCCGCGAGGTTAGCAGCATCAGGACAATCGAAATTAGCTGAAGCGGTGCTACCATGACCGAAACTGTATAGCCAAGTGTGTGCAATAGTGCTTCTTGCGAACTTAATTTGTCGCCATGGCCGTTGCGGATTTCGATGGAAAAGAGGCGCATACCCCAGGTTGCAGAGCCGCTTGCCAGCGTGAACCAGCGGTAAAAGAACCCCACGACCATCGCGAAGAAGGCAAAGAAGAACACCGCCGTAAAAGCTGTGAGCGGGACAAGAATGACGGCTAGGATGCCGATCAGTGCAAAGTCGACGCACCAAGCCAAGGCCCGCTTGAGCACCACAGAGTTGTAAAACTCGGGGCTGTGATACGGGTCGGGAAGGGTGTGATAGGCGGACATGGTCGTGAGATCTCCGTTCAAAGGAGGCCCTGTGGGGAGGACACAGGGCCGAGGTTGGGGTTAGGCGTCTTCGTGGACGTCTTTGGTAGCTTTCTTAGCACGTTCATCCATGAACTGGTCGAATTCCGACTTGTCCTTGGCTTCGCGAAGACGCTCGAGGAAAGCTTCAAAGTTGTTCTGCTCTTCTTCGAGGCGGCGCAGGGTTTCTGCCTTATAGGCGTCGAATGCGCTGTTTCCGGAGGAGCGGAAGGTGCTCATTGCGTGGCGGGAATGCTTCATTGACTTGCAGGACTTACTAAACATGCGTTTGCTCCAGATCATGTAAAAGAGAAGGGCGAGGCCGACGGGCCAGACGAAGATAAAGCCAAGAACCATTGCGGCGATCCATGCGCCACGGCCTTTGCTATCAAGCCAAGCTTCGGATCGCTGGAACCAGCCCATGACGGGTTGGGTTCGGGCGGGGGTAAATACGGTGCTGTCGCTCATTTGGTGCTCCTTTCGGGGTGATGTGAATGCCTTTTACATTACAACATATCGGGAGCGGTCCTTTCGCATTCAAGGGGCTATGTGAATGTTTTTAACATTTTTCCGCATAGGGCGAGTTGGGTTGTTGTTTTTCTTGAAAAAATTCCGGAACTAAACGGTGAAATTTGCGCGTTTTGCGCCGGAAATTCGTTCAAGGTCTTTGGCATTAATCGGGAAAATATGGCGCGGGGTGCCTGCAGCGGCCCATATTTCGTCGAAGTCAAAGAGGTGTGGATCAAGAAACGCACGGATCGGGTTAAGGTGGCCGATTGGGGCCACCCCGCCGATTGCAAAGCCCGTTTGATTGCGGATCAATGTGGCGTCCGCTTTGCCCAACGGCTCGCCCGCAACCTCGGAGGCCTTGGCAGGGTCTACTTGGTTGTTGCCTGCGGTGACAAAGAGGATCGCTTCTCCGCTCGTCTCGCCCAGAAAGATGATCGATTTGGCGATCTGATCGACAAGACATCCTGCAGCCTCAGCAGCCTGAAGCGCGGTTCGGGTTTCTGCACCCATCTCAACTGGAACACTCTCAATACCCGCAGCAGAAAGGGCGGCGGTCACGCGTTTAAGGCTTTTGCTCATAATCTTCCTCAGAAATTCGAGACCTCTGGGACAGTGGTGCCAATTGACCCGCCTGAGTTCAAGGCGCAATCTTTGATTATGAACTTCGAATCCCGCATCACCCGCACACCGCGTCCCTTTGAAATTGACCGCGCAGCGGATGCTGCCGCTCTGTTTTCAGGCCTGCCAGAAAAGACCGCGCGTCTGGTTGAAGGGACAGGAGGATGCAGCCCATATCTGCTTGGCTTAATGTTAAAGGAGGCGGAGTGGCTTTCGTCGGCATTTGACGACCCCGAAGCGGCGTTAGACGCCGCCTTGACCGAAGTTCGGGCCCTTGAAGTTGACGCGCTTGCGGTCGAGTTGCGCCGTGCCAAACGGCGGATCGCCGCCTTGACCGCGCTCGCCGATCTCGGTGGCGTCTGGCCGTTGGAAAAGGTGACGGGTGCGCTCTCCGATTTTGCGGCTGCTGCGGTGGACGTTTGTTTGCGCCGTCTCGTCGCTCAAGAGATAAATCGCGGCAAAATTCCAAGCCTTACGATTGAGGATGCCGAAACCGCTGGCGGGATGATTGCGCTTGCGATGGGAAAGATGGGCGCGGGAGAGCTGAATTACTCCTCTGACATCGATCTTATCATGCTCTTTGATGAGAGCCGTTTTGATGAGGAAACATATTTCGATGCGCGGGCCGCGTTCATCCGTGTGACGCGAAAGATGACTTCGATCCTCTCAGATGTGACCGCGGACGGTTATGTATTCCGCACCGATCTAAGGCTTCGACCTGATGCCAGCGTGACGCCGGTTTGCCTCTCTACTCTGGCCGCTGAACACTATTACGAAAGTGTGGGGCGCACGTGGGAACGCGCTGCCTATATCAAAGCAAATCCATGCGCCGGAGATATCAAAGCGGGTGAGGCGTTTCTTGAAACGCTCCGGCCGTTCGTCTGGCGAAAGCACCTCGATTTTGCTGCCATTCAAGATGCGCACGATATGAGGCTCAAGATCAGGGACCATAAGGGGCTTCATGGGCCACTGGTCC
>JAYPUF010000002.1:0-71204 GCA_038133925.1 Marivivens sp.
AGCGCGACGGCCAGTACGAGCTGACCTTCGAAGGCACTTGGCCCGAGGTCATGCTTTGGGAAATCCCCGCCCTCGCCATCCTGATGGAGATGCGGTCCCGCGCCGTCCTCAACCAGATGGGCAAGTTCGAGCTTCAGGTCCTCTATGCCCGCGCCATGACCAAGCTTTGGGAAAAGGTCGAAAGTCTGCGCACCATCCCCGACCTGAAACTCGCCGACTTCGGCACCCGCCGCCGACACGGTTTCCTCTGGCAGGACTGGTGCGTGCAGGCCCTGATCGAGGGCTTGGGCGACAAGTTCATCGGCACCTCGAACTGCCGCATCGCCATGAAGCGCGATATCGAGGCGATCGGCACCAACGCCCACGAACTGCCCATGGTCTACGCCGCCCTCGCCCAAACCGACGAGGACCTCCGCCGCGCGCCCTATGACGTGCTCGCCGATTGGCACGAGGAACACGACGGCAACCTGCGCATCATCCTGCCCGACACCTACGGGACCGAGGGCTTTTTGCACAACGCCCCCGACTGGCTTGCGGGCTGGACCGGCATCCGTATCGACTCGGGCGATCCCGCCACAGGGGCCGAGACCGCGATCCGCTGGTGGAAAGACCGCGGAGAGGACCCGACCCAAAAGCTCGTCATCTTTTCCGACGGTCTGGATGTGCAGAAAATCCACGAGCTGGCGGACCAGTTCCGCGGCCGCGTCAAAGCGTCCTTCGGTTGGGGCACCATGCTGACCAACGACTTCATCGGCCTGACCGCAAACGACGCCCTCGCCCCGTTCTCGCTGGTCTGCAAAGCAGTGTCAGCGAACGGCCACCCCACCGTAAAGCTGAGCGACAACCCCAACAAAGCCATGGGCCCCGAGGGGGAAGTCGCGAGGTACAAACGCGTGTTTGGGGTCGGTGATCAGGAGGCGATGGAGGTTAGGGTTTAGAACTTCTCGAAAACGTTTTGTAAAAGCGTTTCGATGTGTGCTGCCGATTTATTAACAGATACCTTGAGAGTGTTAGGGTGTCCGCAGCCGTTGCGGAGATCCAGACACTTTTTCAACTCCGCTTTCACGTTCTTGCCGATAATCGACAGGTTTTCGATGCGATCTAAAAACTCACCTTCACTCATCTTCCCAATGTCGTCTTGTGAAGTCGCCGTTTTCCATTTGCTATTGACCCGAGCAGCTTCAGAATTAAAGGCTGTAAGTTGGTTATGATGCACGTGTTTCTGTAGGATATCGACCGCGCCCAACCACGACATAACAATTGCAGAGCGATATAGCTCAGCCTCATGGCACTTAATGGCTTCTTCGACAAAATCGCGGGTTTGCTGATCGGTTATCTTGGCTAGATGGGTGCGCAAATCGACAGCCACTTGCATTGCTGCTGGGCTGATCGACGCCACCCCAAGACCGCGAACGTGCATCCGCCCTGCATCTGTCAGTTCCCAACCCGAAGTGCGAATGGCCCTGCCTTTTGATGCCCCAAGGGTGGCGGAGACATTCCATTTCCGCATAGCGCGAAAGCCCGCCGCCTCAGCAAGCTCATTGATTTTTGAAACAGGAACAGGCTCATCCTGCGTGGCGAGCACGAGCAAGACCTTGTCGAGCTGGCCAAGGTCTTTGTGAAGCCATTGCTTTAGTTCATCCGATTTCAGCAACCTTGACCTCGACCTTTTTCTTCTCATTTCCGCTCAAGGCGTAAGAATCGTTGGAAATTTGGTTGATACGCTTGGATTTGGTTAGGCTAGAAAGCGCTTTCGACAAGTTCTTGCGCATGTTCTCGTTATAGTAGGTAGTGGCGCTCTTCATCTGGGCCAAAATTGCTGTGCGACCAGAAGATGCCTTTCCTTGAACAAGTTCGAGTTGTGCCATTGCGCAAATAACGAGTTCCACGCCGGTTTTCGCTTCCAGATGTGCTGCAATTGTGTTGGTTGAGAAAGAATACTGCCCACCGACTTCAGCCGTATTGTTGCTCGTTCCATTGACAGGCGGCGATTGAACGGCGGCCTCGATCTGCGGGGTGACTTCCTCTGGCACTTTTACAGCCAAGTCGCCCATAGTGACCAACAGTGCCTCAATGCCACCTGTCAAAAACGATGGGTCTCCCTCATATTCAAGTTCCATATTTCCGACTTTTAATCGGATTCTTGCAGCCGCTTCTGAATTTGACATGAAATATTCCTGATTGAGTTACTATATAATAACACACTTTTTTGGTGTATAATCAAGACTAGACTGCCCAATTCTTGCAATCACTCAACCTTCCCCCGCAACGCCTTAACCTCCCCCCGCTTCTTCTTCTCGTCCAAACGCCGCCGCACCGACCCCTTCGTGGGCTTCGTGGGGATGCGGCGTTTGGGGACCACGGTGGCGGCGCGGATCATTTCAGCTAGGCGTTCGCGGGCAAGTTCGCGGTTCATCGCTTGGGAACGGGTGTCCTGCACAAACAGGACAATCGCGCCCTCGTTCGTCCACTTGCTGCCCGCGATCCGTTTCAGCCGCCGCTTGACCGGATCGGGCAGCGACGGGCTCCGCTCGGCCTCGAACCGCAGCTCGACCGCCGTTGACACTTTATTCACGTTCTGGCCACCCGGACCCGAGGCGCGCACGAATTGCTCCGTGAGTTCCCAGTCGTGAAGGCTAATCTGATCAGTGCAATAGAGCATGGTGTTCTTCTGACATGGAAAAGGGCCGCCTCGGCGAGGAAGCGACCCTTCGAAAGTCCAGGAGGTGGGATCGGTTAGGTTAGACCCACCTGAGTTCGGAGTTGACTAAGGGCTGCCCTAGTCGATCGTCCCCCAAGTTGTCCCGACACCTTTCTCCAATACCTTTCTCGACACTGGATCACCTCCTTTCAATGGGTTTCGCCTAAGGAAAGGGTGGCACAGATTTCGTATTTGTCAAAACAAAATCTACCAGTGCTTGCGTGAACTTTATGCGACAGCCTTTTTCGCAAGGATTTGCCCAACGATTACGCGGAAGGGCACCAATGCGATGAGAGCAACGGCAAGTTTCACACCGCCGTCGGCCAAAGCGAGGGTCACCCAGAGCGGGGCTTCGGGGCCGACGTTGAGGAGCGGAACAGCGTCGAGCGCCCAAGACACCTCGGCGTCAGCGTTTTCACCGAGCGAGATAAAGCCAGCGAAAGCGATGGAAAAGAAAAGCGCTGTGTCGACCGCCGAGGAGAGAATGCTCGAGACGAGCGGAGCTTTCCACCAGCCAGCATCGCGCAGACGGTTGAAAACGGCAACGTCGAGGAGCTGCGCGAGAAGGAAGGCGGTGCCTGATCCGATTGCTACACGAAGCGCAACTGCGGGATAGGTGTAACCATCGCCCTCGAGCATGATCTGGCTGCCGATGAGCGAGCAGATAATGCCAACGACAAAACCGACAAGGATTACACGGCGGGCATTAGCTGCGCCATAAACGCGGTTGGTAATGTCTGTAACAAGGAACGCGAGCGGGTAGGTGAAAGCGCCCCAGGTCAAAAGGCCATCGAGGATGAGGAATTGAACGAGGATGTTAGAGGCCACAACGATGGCGGCCATGGCGATTACGCCAGGAAGTATACGGGTCATGTCCGGTTTCCGTTTTTACAAGGGTGCGGTGACTTGGCCCTCAGGCTGAGGACGCGGCTCCTTAGCCTTGAATAGCGGTTGCGTCAATCACTCAAACTGTACTCAACTACGCGCGTTGGAAGCCAATCGTACATGTTGTTGTCCGAAATCATTGTTGCGCGAAGTCTACCTTGGTCGTCGCGCCATACGCTGATGCCTTCGAGGTTATCGTGGCTTATTTCAAGGATCGTTGTCGACGTTAGGTCGGGTGTGATCCGCCGAAGCCGAGACCTGAACAATATACCCTGAAAGTCGCGTTCAAGGATGTAGAGGTTGCCACGATCGTCAAAGTCAGCGCCAACCGGAAGGAACGGAAGGATGCGATCCAATTGGAACCGGACCGACCAACTTCGTCCATTCCATGCATACACCGGAAATGGCGTGCTGTGTCTCCTTGACCGTTCAGGAAGAGTTATAACCTCGCCCTTGGCATCAATTGCGAGCGCTTCAAGGCTTGAGTTGTCGCCGTAGTTTGCAAATTCAGTTGGGACCGAAATTTGCGTGGGGATGGCTGTTGCAGAGGTGAAGTGCCAAACTCGGGCGGGTCCTTCAAGGCTCAGATAGAATCCGCCTTTTCCATCAAGCGCGAGGCCTTCTGCATCAAAGTTACGACCGGTGCTCGGGTTACCCTGCGGGTCCTTGAGCATGAACGTGTGCTCAACGGACAAGTCGGTCGTTAGACCATTTTCACGTACAACCGAGCCGATTGCGATTTGGCCTTTGTCTGAAACGGTTATGAACTTGGTGCCGTTGTCTGTGATTTCCAATGATGAAAACCCGCCAGAGCCTCTGCCAAAATTCGGCATAACATTCGACAAAAGAGTGCCGTCAGCTTTGGCAAAGCCGCCGGCAATTAATGCGAGAAACAGAACGAGAGTTCGAAGCATTTGTTAATTCGCGGCCACAGCACCGCACTGATTGGGCAGCTCAGCCATAACTAGAGGTCCACGCGGCGCGGATGTGCTTTGTTGAGCGGGAGGCGGATTAAGGATGTTGTTCACCCAAACCTGCGCGTCATCGCATCCATCTCCTGCAGGCGGAGGGGCTTGGTCTTCACACGCTTCGTCACCCTGAGCGCAATTCAAGCGGACATGGAAGTGATAGTGATGACCGAACCACGGACGAATTTTACGCAGCCAACTACGATCTCCAGTCGCGTTCTTGCACATTTCGACCTTTGCGCCCGCAAATACAAAGATGCGTGCGACGCGGGGATCCTCTGCGGCACGTTTTAATAGCGCCTCATGTTCGGGGGTCCATGACGCGTTGACGTATGCGCCATTTGCGCGCTGCATCGATATCGACGAGATATCCTCGCGCTCCTTGGCGCTTAGGTTGAGCCGATTGGGTGGCAGCATCCAAACGTCGATGTCGAGGCCGGTTTGGTGGCTTGCATGACCGGTGAGCATCGGGCCGCCACGAGGTTGGCTCATGTCGCCGACATAAAGTCCGTCCCAACCATCAAGCGTCGCGGCATAGCGGCTGAGGTCTTGGACAAAGCTGACGGTAGTTGGCTGTGCCCAGTTGCGATTACGACTTAGGCGCATGGCTTGCCATGTTGGGCCAGTTTCCGGCAGCTGTGTCGCGCCCGCCTGACAGCCCTTGGCATAACCACCGATTGATTCCGATTCTTGAGCGGAAGGCGTTGGAATATGACCAAACACGGACTTCGCCACTCGAGTGTCGTTGGAAGACTGGGTCGATACGCTTGACCTGCGTGGCCTATCGTCGTCATTCTGACATGCCGCGAGCCCAAAAAACAATGCGATTACTGTGATGATCCGGACCATTCTGCTCGATCTCCGTCCTTGTTGACCCAGCGTAGCATTATGAGGCCAATCAAGAAAAGAGCGATAAGCGGAAGAAAGCCGAGTTGGTTGTCGCCCGTGATACGTGTGGTGATCAGAATGAGCGCAGGCGCAAGAAATGCAGTCGCTTTCCCTGTCAGCGCGAAAAGTCCGAAGGTTTCAGTTGCATGCGTCAGGTCTGTATGGCGAACGATAAGCGAGCGAGACGAGGCATAGAGACCCCCTCCACAACCGCCGATGACTGCCCCACAGACGTAGAAGATGAGGTCAGCAGTGCCATAAGTTGCACCGATCAGACCAGCAAGCGCGGCATGTGTAGGAAGACTGTCCTGAAGAGCTATGCCAAGAATGTTTGTGCGCTCCATTGTGATGATCACGATGCAAACGCCAATGAGCAAAGTGATGACAACATAGACAACGGGCTTGGGACCAAATCGTTTGTCGCTCAGACCCGCGATCCAAGTAAATATTGCAGCGGCAATCGCGCTGATAATCCCGAAGACACCAACTTGGTTCGTTGTCCAATCGAGTACGAGCACCGCATAAACACCGCCATATGCGTAAAGGGCATTCAGTGCATCTCGATAGAACATCGAACCGATCAGGAGAGCCGAGAGGCTCGGTCGTTTCTTTAGACCTTTGATCGATCCAACTAGGTTACTCAACACCGCACCCAATTGCGTACTCCGACGCACGGTGTTCGGATCGTCCTTAACCCAAGCAAAGAACGGGATCATAAAGACGACGTACCAAATTGCGATAAGGGGACCGACAAAACGGGTGCCTTCACGTTCTCCTGAATCGAGGCCAAAAATTGGCTGACCTCCAAATAGTGTTTTGCCTCCGTCATCAGCGAAAAACAGAAGAGTGATAACGAGTGAGAGCACACCGCCCCAATAACCAAAGGCTGCGCCGGACCCCGAGATGCGTCCAATTTCCTCATTCGTGCCGAGTGACGGAAGAAACGAATTGATGAAAGACAGCAAAATCTCGGACGCAATAAATCCTGTGAAGAAGATAGCTAGAACGAGGTAAAGGCCCGTGCCATCGGGCTTGAGCCACCAGATCGCCGCTGACGCGATCACAAAGAAAACGGAAAAGGCATAAATCCAAGGGAGCTTGCGACCTGAAGCATCGACCCAAGTTCCAAGAATGGGCGCCAAGAGCGCGATAAGCACGCCTGATATAGTTTGGCCGAGGGACCACAGCTCTTGGGAATGCGCCTTCGCGGCTGCGCTGTCTGCTCCTTGTGAAAGGAAGAACTCAGTCGCAACCGCTGCGAAATAGGGTCCGAAAATGAAGGTCAGGCCAAGCGTGTAGAAAGGCTGTTGTGCCCAGTCAAAGACCATCCAGCCCCAAATTCTTTTGCGCGAAACTCTAGCCATAATGCTCTCCCAACCCGATTATGATTGGTATGACAGCAAGGCATGTCTTCACGCAAGAATTGGTTTAGGCCTGCATGGGCGGCCAAGGGCGTTTTGCTTCTGCTTCGATCCAAGTTTGAATCCATTCGGGAAGCTCGGGCGCTTGATTGGTGACACCCATTTCAGCTGCAACTTCGGCAGAGGGTACGATGCCCGACTTGCTCGTAATCGCAGCGCGAATGATCACGTGGTTGGCACATTCACCATTCTTGTGGAACATAGCCTGTTCGAGATAGCAGAAGCGCGAGTCAAAGCCGACGCAACGCGATCTCATGGTAACCTTGTCAAATGCGCGTACACGACGTCGATAGCGCACGGTGGAACCCGCAACGGTTAGACCCCAGCCACGACGCTTGAGGGCATCAAAGAGCCCCGTTCTGCGGCCCAAAGGAATTCGTCCCAAATCAAAAAGCGTTAGCGTCCGCCCGTTGTTCAATTCCATCCAGAAATCGATGTCCCAAGGCATGCAATAATGCTCACTCACATGGGTGTCCAAGAAGCCAAGTTTGGGATCGTTGCGGTGCTTATGAAGCTGCCAGAAAAAACGGATAAAGGGATACATGGAAATTTCCTTTCGATCATTTTCGCATACGCAGCCTGAACAAGAGGTCAAGTGAAACGTTGGGGCAGGGGATTGCACCATCGGACATGCGCGATTACTTGAGTACAAACTCTAAGGGACACGAAACGATGTACTCGATCTTTCAGATTTTGATGCTCCTCCTCAGCGTCGTGCGCATTTTCGTCTTTGCTCATGTGATCATGAGCTGGCTAATAAACTTCCAAGTCCTCAATATGCGCCAACCGCTTGTTGCGCAGATTTGGTATGGGCTGAACCGCGTGCTTGAGCCGGTTTATCGTCCAATCCGTAATTTGCTTCCGAACCTCGGTGGCGTGGACCTTTCCCCGATTGTGCTCTTGCTCGGTCTAGAGATCATCCGCATCGTTTTGGTTAACAACGTAGCGGCTTTCTACTGAGCGGCCTCTTGTTCAGAGATTCTTAGTGTGAGACTGTCAGGGCAAAGAGCAGCCAACTAAACTGACAGGTCTCCCACGATGAGCGCTGATACGCTTCTTCGCGATATTTTTGGATTCGATGCCTTTCGGCCGGGTCAGCAAGAAATCGTGGAAGCGGTGGTTGCGGGCAAAAACACCCTCGCAATTATGCCAACAGGTGGCGGCAAGTCACTTTGCTATCAGCTTCCCGCGCTCGTTCGTCCGGGCGTGACGGTTGTAATCTCGCCGCTCATTGCCCTGATGAGAGATCAGGTGCGCGGGTTGCGAGAAGCTGGCGTTGAAGCAGGCGCGCTCACATCTGGTAATACCCAAGAAGAAACTGACGCAGTTTGGGCCGGTCTCGAAGCTGGGACGCTCAAGCTTCTCTATATGGCACCCGAACGGCTTGCCGCAGGCGGCGTCCCCCAATTGCTTACACGGGTGGGTGTCAACTTAATCGCGGTAGATGAGGCACATTGTGTTAGCCAATGGGGCCATGATTTTCGACCGGATTATCTTAGGATCGGCGAACTTCGTCGCGCGCTGGGTGCTCCTTTGGCCGCATTTACGGCAACTGCGGACGCGGAAACTCAGGCCGAGATCGTAGAAAAGCTCTTTGATGGCAGAGAGCCGGAGACTTTCCTGCGTGGATTTGATCGCCCGAATATCCATTTTTCGTTCGCGGTCAAAGATAGCCCTCGCAAGCAAATTCTGAATTATGCCGCTGCCCGCAAGGGGCAGAGCGGCATCGTGTATTGTGGAACGCGCGCCAAGACGGAAGGTATTTCCACCGCTTTGAACGAAGTGGGTCACAGCGCGTGCTTTTATCACGGGGGCATGGAGGCCGAAGACCGGCGCAACGTGGAGGCGCGGTTTCAAAAGGAAGATGGGCTTATCGTTGTTGCAACTGTGGCTTTTGGAATGGGTATCGACAAACCCGACATCCGTTGGGTTGCCCACGCTGATTTGCCCAAGTCGATCGAGAGCTATTACCAGGAAGTCGGTCGCGCGGGACGCGACGGTGCTCCCGCTGAAGCGTTCACGCTATTTGGTCCCGAAGACATCCGGTATCGTCGCCAACAAATCGACGAGAGCCTTGCTCCTCAAGATCGGAAAATGGCCGATCACGCACGTCTGAATGCACTTCTTGGGTTGGCCGAGGCTTTGGAGTGTCGTCGAAAGACTCTTCTTGCTTATTTCGGCGAAGAGGCCACACCGTGTGGTAACTGCGATCTTTGTGACAAGCCTGCAGAGGTTTTTGATGCGACGACTCCAGTACGTATGGCGCTTTCAGCGGCGCTCCGCACCGGTGAAAGTTTCGGCGCTGGGCATCTGATTGAAATTCTGCTCGGGGCTACGAATGATCGCATCTTGGAGCGAGGTCACGATACCCTACCAACCTTTGGCGTGGGTAAGGACTATGACCGCAAACAGTGGCAGGCGATCTTTCGACAGATGATGGGGCACGACTTGCTTCGACCTGACCCCGAACGACATGGCGGGTTAAGAATGACCGAACGCGCGCGCCCGATTTTGCGAGGCGAGGAAAGCGTTCAGCTCCGACTTGATACGATCCGCGCAGCGAAGAACGGAAACGTCGTGCGGACGCTGGTGAGCGACGAAGACGCGCCACTCCTTTCCGCACTCAAAGCTAAGCGGCGCGCCCTAGCTGAGGCTGCGGATGTTCCCGCTTATATCATCTTCAACGACAAGACGCTGATTGAGATGGCTCAAGCACGTCCACAGACGCTTGATGACTTTGCTAAAATCGGTGGCGTCGGTTCCAAGAAGCTCGAACGATATGGAAAAGACTTTCTCGAAGTCATCGTCGGAGGGGCAACAGAAGTACACCCAGCGCGTCGCAAGCTTGCAGGTCGCAACGAAGGTTCGCTCTATGATCAGCTTCTTGCAGTTCAAGCGGATCTGAGCCGCGGCGAAGATGGTTCGGGCAAACCAATGTCTTGCACAGCTTCGATGCTTGCCAAAGTCGCGCAGGTTAAGCCGCGCGATCTCGGTTCAATTGAGCGGCTCTTGGGTACAAAATATGCGGAACGCTTCGGCCCCGCATTTCTTGAGGTTCTTAAAGCTGCCTCGTGACTAGGCGAAGTAGTCGTTGAGAATGCGGCTGTATATGGACTTAAGCTGGCCGATTTGAACAACTTCAACCCGTTCATCAACCGAGTGCATTGTCTTTCCAACCAAGCCAAATTCGACCACTGGGCAGTGGTTTTTCATAAAACGCGCATCCGACGTGCCGCCAGAGGTGGATAGCTCGGGGTTGCGGCCTGTTTCTGCTTTAACAGCTTTCGCGACTAAGTCGGAAAGCTCGCCAGGAGGGGTGACAAAACTTTCGCCCGACACTTTCACGTTCATTGCGATCGTCACGCCAAAGCTTGCTGCGATCTCATCGACCTGAGCTTGTAGCCAACTCGTGAGCGTTGAGCCGCTGTGTAGATCGTTGAAACGGATATTGACGGTTGCACGTGTCTGCGCCGGAATAACGTTGGTTGCGGGGTTGCCGGTATCCACGGTCACGATTGCCAACGTAGATGGGTCAAAATGATCCGAACCCTTGTCCAATTCGTGCGAAGCAAGACGATCCATGAGGCGCATTAACGCTGGGATCGGATTATTCGCGCGGTGTGGGTAGGCTGCATGGCCCTGAGTGCCGTACACTGTGAAGAAGGCTGTCAGAGACCCGCGACGACCAACTTTCATCATTTCGCCCATCTCATTCGGACAGGTTGGCTCGCCAACAAGGCAAACACTCATTTGCTCGCCAACTTCTTGCATGTAATCAAGAAGAGCGACTGTACCATCGGTGGCATCGCCCTCTTCATCGCCCGTGATCGAAATTGCAACCGCTCCGTCGGGCGGGGTTTGTTGAACAAAATCAATTGCAGCGGCAACAAAGGCAGCTACACCTGACTTCATATCGGTCGCGCCGCGACCATATAGGAAACCTTCTTTAATTTCTGCGCCAAAGGGATCAACGGTCCAAGCTGAGGCATCGCCAATCGGCACTACGTCTATGTGGCCATTGAAGCCAAACGTCCGATTTGCGCCCTTGCGCCCCCAGCGCGCATAAAGGTTAGAGGTGCCATTCCGATCAACGCGACTACACTCGAAACCTGAGTTCTCAAGCAACTCGGCGAGGAGCAACAAAGCACCACCCTCGTTTGGCGTGACTGATGGGCAACGAACAAGTCGGGCGGTCAATTCAACGGGATCAATGGGGGTGTTCATATGAGGCTCCTTTGGGACATTGGCTAATCCTGCTGGGGGCAGAATTCAACGGTAGAGCATGGTTTCTTGCTGTTTCCGCTAAGACACAGTGCTTAAATTTGCGGCGTAAATGGAAAAATAAGTTTATTCAAAAGTATAGTTCATGTAGCCTAAAAGTTAATAATAACGCCGAGGCAGGCGCTGACCCAAGATGTGGTCGTGACTGAGCAGTTAGTCACAAGAATATATAAAACGGACAAAGATCCGTGGGGACAGTGTTTGTTCTCGGTCGAGAGGCTGAGGCAGTTTTATGGCTACGGGTGCAGAGCTAAATTATGATCGTCGAGCGTCGGCGACTGAAATGGCGCAGACCATTTTCGGCGACGATGTGCAAATCGTCGGTGCGACCTACACAGGTGCGCAGAACAGTTCTGCAATCTATTCGGGCGGTGATACGATTTCTCCCGATGTAACCCCTTCAGACACAGGATTGATCCTTTCAACCGGTGACGTACGGAACTTCACTCAGTCGAGCGGAGACCCCAACAGGAGTGCCAGCACGTCGTCCGACATGAACACCGGAACAGGCGGTGACGCTGATTTCACTGCACTCGCTGGTGTGCAGACATACGACGCTTCGATCTTAGAGGTCGTTTTTATTCCGACCTCAAACTACCTCTCTATGCAGTTCGTGTTCGCATCGGAAGAATACCCAGAGTATGTGAACTCCATCTTCAACGATATCGTTGGTGTCTGGTCGAACGGTGTCTATGTGCCGCTTTCTGTTGGAAGTGCATCCATTGGCGAAATCAACCAGAATAACACAAGCAACCTCTATATTGATAACACGGGCGATCAGTATAACACTGAAATGGACGGGTTTACCGTCACGATGACGCTCGAAATTCCTGTGATCCCAGGACAGGAAAACACGCTCAAGATCGGTATCGCCGATGTTGCAGACGCAAGCTATGATTCCAGCCTTTTGATCGCTGCGAACTCGGTTCAAGGCGCCGTGCTCATCAATGATGATGACTTCAACATGGCGCCCAACCAGACCAAGATCATCGACGTTCTTTCGAACGATGTGAACCAGTCCGGCGGCGCAATCACCATCACTCATATCAATGGGATTGCGGTAACAGCTGGAAGCTCGGTTACTCTTAGCACAGGGCAAGTCGTTACCCTAAATGCCAATGGCACGTTCACCGTCGTCAATGATGCGGACATTGAGGACTTTAGCTTTACCTATACGGGCCGTGGCAACATTGGTGGGTCGAGTAATACCCAAAGCGACATCGGTATTGTTACGATCACGTCGATCCCATGTTTTGTGGCAGGAACATTGATCCGTACACCAGATGGAGACCGCGCTGTCGAAAGCCTTGAGCCCGGTGATCTTGTTATGACTTACGACGATGGCCCACAGCCTCTCCGTTGGATTGGTCGTCGCGTGGTCCCTGCGGAAGGCAAACTAGCTCCAATAAAGATCCGTCGCGGCACCTTTGGAAAGCACGGAACTTTGCTTCTCTCGCCTCAGCATCGAATTTTGGTCCGTGATGTTCTGGCAGAGTTGATGTTTGGTGAACGAGACGTTCTTGTAAAAGCCCGAGACTTGGTGAACGGCGGTTCGGTCAAGGTGATGGAAGGCGGCGAAGTCGAGTACATCCATCTGTTATTCGACACACATCAGGTTATCTTTTCCGAAGGGCTCGCAACCGAGAGCTTCTTACCTGGGCCGCAGACAACATCGCTCTTTGAGCAGGAAATTGTTGAAGAAATTGTCTCAATCTTTCCAGAGCTTGATCCGAAAACCGGCCAAGGTTACAGCCCTTCGGCCCGTCTGACGCTTAAAGAATACGAAGCGCGTACGCTTCTTGCCGTTGCGGCATAAGGGGGGCGAAATGGGCTGGATCGGATTGAGTGATAATAATTCCGCAGTTTTTCGCCGTGGCGGCCTTCAGGATGTTGCTGAGAGCAAGAATGAGACGCCGGTAGACCAAGTACTTCCCAAGGGCTCTTTGTGGATTGAATTCAACGCGCATGTCGATCAAGCCAGAGTGAACATTCTTAAGTACGGCGCTCATGAACCCTATGTCAGTGGACTCACAGTTAGCCTTGAGCCGGACGCCACGATCACTGTGATGATCGGGCAGGGTGATCGTTATGAAACGCTTTGCTTGCCGACCGAGTTAGACGGTCGCGAGAACAACGTTCTTCTTGGCATGAATTGGAATCTCGCGACACGCACGATCAATCTTGCGATAATGTCGCCCGATACTGGGCATTTCCATCATGCCGAGCTTAGGGCGACCGTGCCGCTAACCACACGAGACTGGCGTCGTGTGATTGAATCGAAGCATCACACGCACGTTGATCAGTCCGTCAACTTTTGTGCGGTTTCGGACGAGGTTGAACCTTTTGGAATCTCGGCCACTTTCGGCGCACACTGCTTGGTGGATACGCCGTGCGGCAGAGTGCCCGTTGGCGATCTTCGACCTGGCCAATTCATCAATACGGTTGACGGTGATATTGCCCAAGTTCGTTGGGTGGGAAGCCAATGGTTGCCTGCGCGTGGACGTTTTACCCCGCACCTGATTAGAGCACCCTATTTTGGTGCTGAACATGATCTCATCATGTCGGCCGAGCAAAAGCTCTGTTTGCATGGCTCTGAGATTGAGTATGTCTTTGGGCTGGAGAAGGTTGGAGTGCGGGTTTCTCAAATGCAGAATACACGCTCAATTCTACCAGTTCGAGGAGTGCCGGTGGTTGAGTATCATCAGCTACTTATCGACCGGCCGGCGATTTTTTCAGTGAGCGGCGTTAACGTCACAGGGCTTGATCCTTGGATGCACATTAACGATCCAACAACCCTGCGCCATTCTATTATTCGCGACCTGCCGCACGAACTGATTCCCGCGTTTGAACCGCTCGAGATTTATCAACTCAAACCTTTTGAATCGGCGTCTTTGAACCGCTGATCATTCTTTGTCGAAGAACGGCGTCATCTGTGCGATTATCACCGAGTTTTCGTCCAGTGCACGCTGCATAAGCTCTTGTTCTTCTTCATCAATATCGTGCCCTTCTGTGAGGCGTTCCTCGAGCGTTCCATAGCCGGATACGTCCAGTGGCGCGAGGTCCGCTTGCTTGAGGATGGCAACGGTTTCGCGAACGGCCTCAGCCTCATCGATGCCGCTCGAATAGCACATCAATGCCGCCCCGGTCGCGCCATCAGGAAGGCCGTCACCGTCCTTGCGGCCAACTTCGACAAGCAGCGTATAAACTTGCTGTTTTTTAGGGGCCTTCGTCATCGCACTGTATCCTTTTGAGGTATGTAAACTAGCCTCATTCAATAGCGACGTAGTCGCACGATCAGGGGCAGCCATCGACCATTTGGGTTATCTTAATTGTGCGCAAGGGAAAAGATGCCATGGCTTTCGATCTTCAAATCACCACCGATCTCACCATCAAAGCTCCGGGTGTGCTTGGCTGCACGCTTGTTGAGACACCCAATGGTATGGTCCGTGCTGAGCGTCTGTCGGCGGGTGATCTTGTGATGACCCGTGACAATGGGCCTATGCCGCTGACTTCTGTTGTTTTGAACCGTCGTCCCGCTACTGACATGGCCGCGCCTATTTTGATCAATGCCGGTGCCTTTGGCGATCACGAAGACATCACCGTCGCCCCAGGGCAGCGCATCCTGATCGAGTCTGGTGCTGCTGAGTTGTTTTTCGGAGAGCTCGAAGTTCTTGTCGAAGGCAATCACCTGCTTGGTTCGGCCTATGTTCGTCAGTTGCCTTCCTCGCCAATGGTCACCTATGTGCAACTCGTTTGTGCGCATCCCGAGCTGATCGAAGCAAACGGTCTTGTGATCGAGAGCTGTGTAGCTGCTGATGTTCCGCGCGTAGCTGTTGAAGGTTTGGATCGCTGCCGTGAAGAGAGCGCTCGCCTTGTTCTTCGTCATCACGAAGCAGACGTTCTCGTGCATGGTATCGACGCTTACGCGTAAATCCGAACCTATCCTAAAGAGAGTTGACTACCTACTTTCGCTTTCTGGTAGAGTTGACGCTCACTTTGTAACCTAAATCTTGAGACGCTTACTCGCCCCATTCCGATCTTGGTTCGCCGAGGTCTTCGGGTAAGTCGCTTCAGTCTTTCAACGCTGGTGCCCGGATCTCCGTCCCGGTTACCAACACCACTTCCCCAACCCGCGGTCATTGGCTGCGGGTTTTTTTTGTCTTTCTGGCAAGCAAACAAAAAGCCCGACGGCTTGTGGCAATCGGGCTTCAGGTATTCGTATAGCGAAAAATTAGTCGCGAAGAAGCTCGTTGATGCCTGTCTTGGAGCGGGTCTTTTCGTCGACACGCTTCACGATTACGGCGCAATAGAGGTTGATACCGTTCTTCGAAGGCATAGAGCCTGCAACGACTACCGAATAGGGGGGTACTTCGCCGTACATGACTTCGCCTGTTTCGCGGTCAACGATCTTGGTCGACTTGCCGATAAATACGCCCATGCCGAGAACCGAACCTTCACGAACGATACAACCTTCGACGACTTCCGAACGCGCACCAATGAAGCAGTTATCTTCGATGATGGTCGGACCTGCCTGCATCGGCTCGAGAACGCCGCCGATACCTACGCCGCCCGAGAGGTGAACGTTCTTACCGATTTGTGCGCACGAACCAACGGTGGCCCAAGTGTCGACCATCGTGCCTTCGTCAACATAGGCGCCGAGGTTCACGAAAGATGGCATCAGGACAACGCCCTTGGCGATGAATGCCGACTTGCGAACAACGGCGTTCGGCACAGCACGGAAACCTGCACCGCGGAACTCATTTTCGCCCCAGCCTTTGAACTTGCTGTCGACCTTGTCCCACCAGTTATGGCCCTGCGGACCACCTTCGTGGAGCTCCATGTCCTTGATGCGGAAACCAAGGAGTACAGCTTTCTTGGCCCACTGGTTTACATGCCAGTCGCCGTTTACTTGCTTTTCCGCAACGCGAAGCGAACCACTGTCCAGAGCGTTCAACGTGTCTTCGATTGCTTCACGGGTTTCGCCCGTAGTTGCGGGGGTAATCGTGTCGCGGGCTTCCCACGCGGCTTCGATTGCGGCTTCGAGTTGGGCATTCGACATGAAAGCTCTCCGGTTTACCTTTGGTCCTAAATTTGAAAAGGCTATAGACCGAAAAACACCAATTGAGCAATGCAAGGCATAGGTTATGGCATCGAAACGTAGACGGCACCCGCTTCGGCACAGTAATGAGGACACAGCTGCTACCAAGCACGTCCCAGATACGCCGCAAACGCGTTCGCCAACATATCAACTCGCGTTCAACGATACGGATTTTTTGTGCCGCGAAGATCTTCGCCCTGTACGTCTCCAGCTCGAGCTTTTGAAACCACAACTAGGGATGGATGAAGAAGGCATTGATTCGACGATCGTTCTGTTTGGCGGCGCCCGCATTCCAGAACCCGCTAAGAAAGCAACTGCACGGACCAAAACTCTTGCCGATCTTTCTAAGTATTACGAGGAGGCCCGTCGTTTTGCTCGTTTGATGACGGAACAATCCATGGCAGACGGCGGTCGGGACAATGTCATTGTCACGGGTGGTGGTCCCGGCGTTATGGAGGCAGGAAATCGCGGCGCACATGAAGCTGGCGGTCAGTCCATTGGCTTGAACATTGTTCTTCCACACGAGCAGGCGCCAAATAAATACGTGACACCGGAGCTTTGTTTTAACTTTCACTACTTCGCGATCCGCAAAATGCACTTTCTGATGCGTGCGCGGGCGATCTGTGTGTTTCCGGGGGGATTTGGAACGCTCGACGAAATGTTCGAGTCATTAACCTTGATCCAAACGGGCCGAATGGAGCAAGTCCCCTTCTTGCTCTTTGGTCGATCCTTCTGGGAAGGAATAATCAACTGGGAAGCGCTGGCCGAGGCTGGTACGATCTCGGATGAGGACCTCAAGCTGTTCCGCTTTGTTGAGACAGCAGAAGAAGCAATTGAAGCTATCGCGAATTGGCAAGGCAAAGGCCAGAAACGCGGTGCAATACCGGGACGATAATGCACACAGTTATAATAGTAATGGGAGTCTCTGGCTGCGGGAAATCTTCAGTTGGCGCTGCTCTCGCGGCCCGTCTTGGCGGAACATATGTCGACGCGGATGATCTCCACAGCGCGGAAAACGTCGCCCACATGGCCGAAGGTAAACCCTTGACTGACGAGATGCGTTGGCCTTGGCTCGATCGCTGTGTCACAGAGATGAACAGGCTTCGCAATGAGGCTCCTGCTGTTCTTGCCTGCTCTGCACTCAAGAAAGTTTATCGCGATCACCTCCGAAACGGGATCGCAGGTCTGCAATTTGTTTATCTCGATGCAAAGAGGGATTTGGTTTTGGATCGGATGTCAAAGCGAGAAGGGCACTATATGCCTGTGTCGCTTCTTGACAGTCAATTCGCCACACTGGAGGTCCCCGTGCCGTCCGAGGGCGTGATTAAGGTGTCAATTGATCAAACGATTGAGGGCATCGTGTCCGATGCCCTCAAAGAAATTTCAGTGGTTACTTCTTAATCCACGCGCCGTCTGCGTTGCTGCTTTCTTGACAGGCGGCGATGAACCACATCCCGTCCAGGCCGGCATTAATGTCTGGCAGCAGGCTGCCATCGCCAGTGCCGCGGATTAGGTCTGCTGCATCGTTGTAGATGTTGGCAAAGCCTTCGAGATAGCCTTCGGGGTGGCCAGGAGGAATACGGGTCCAATTGCCTGCTCCGCCGCCAAGACCTGCACCGCCGCGTGTGATGATCTGCTTGGGTTCACCGAACTTGGCAAAGGTCATCACGTTGGGGTTTTCTTGGTTCCACTCAATACCGCCCTTGTCGCCATATATGCGAAGGGAGAGGCCGTTTTCCTTGCCCACGGCAACCTGTGAGGCCCAGAGCATGCCTTTGGCACCGCCTTCCATCCGCAACAGGATATGCGCGTTGTCGTCGACGCGGCGACCATCGACCATGCTGTGTAATTCTGCCAGCAGTGCCTCGGTTTTCAGGCCAGTGACAAAGGACAAAAGGTTGAACGCGTGGGTGCCGATATCACCAATCGCGCCGCCGCCTGCCTTGGCCGGATCGGTGCGCCATTCGGCTTGCTTGTTTGAAGGATCGGCAGCCTCGGTGAGCCAGTCCTGCGCATATTCAGCCTGAACGATGCGGACCTTGCCGAGGTCTCCGCGGGCCACCATCTCGCGGGCCTGACGGATCAGCGGATAGCCGGTGTAATTGTGGGTCAAGATGAACCGCGCTTTGGACTTTGCGACGGCTTCTTTGATCGCTGCTGCATCTTCGGGAGTAGCGGCCAAAGGCTTGTCGCAAATCACGTTGATGCCCGCGTTCAGAAACGCAATCGCAGGACCTGCGTGCATATGGTTCGGGGTCACGATCGCAACTGCTTCGATCCCATCGGGACGTGCAGCTTCGGCGCGTGCCATGTCTTCATAGGAAGCATAGGAGCGATCCGCCGCAATTCCCAACTCTGCCGCGCTTGCAGCTGCACGTTCGGCATTCGACGACAGTGCGCCTGCAACCAGATCAAACTTGCCGTCGATCCGTGCGGCAATGCGGTGGACGGCGCCGATGAATGCGCCTTGTCCACCGCCGACCATTCCCAATCTTACTTTATTCATAGGCCCAGCATCCTTTTGATCTGTGCTTCGTCGCGTTCGGCCCCTGCAAAATCGTCAAAGGCCTTTTCGGTGACTTCGATCAGGTGGCTGGCGATGAACGGAGCACCTTCAGCAGCGCCTTGCTCCGGCGACTTGATGCAGCATTCCCACTCCAGAACCGCCCAGCTGTCATAGCCATATTGGGTCAGCTTGCTGAAAATGCCCGAGAAATCGACCTGACCATCGCCAAGGCTACGGAAGCGACCCGCGCGGTCTTTCCAACCGGCATAGCCCGAGTAAACGCCCTGACGGCCGGTCGGGTTGAACTCGGCGTCCTTGACGTGGAAGGCGTTGATGCGGTCGTGGTAGATGTCGATGAATGCCAGATAATCCAGCTGCTGGAGCACAAAGTGCGAGGGATCGTAGTTGATCATAGCGCATTCATGACCGCCACAAGCATCGACGAACATTTCAAAGGTCGCGCCGTCAAACACGTCTTCGCCGGGATGGATTTCGAAACCAAGCGTCACGCCGTTGTCGCGGTAGACGTCAAGGATCGGGGTCCAGCGACGGCCCAGCTCGGCAAAGGCTTCCTCGATCAGACCGGCGGGGCGCTGCGGCCACGGGTACAGGTAGGGGAATGCCAGCGAACCAGTAAACCCGACCGAGGTCTTGAGGCCCAGCTTTTGCGACACGATCGCGGCCTTTTTCACCTGATCAACGGCCCATTCCTGACGGCCCTTGGGATTGCCGTGCAGATGCTTGGGCGCGAAGGCGTCGAACGCCTCGTCATAGATCGGGTTCACGGCGACAAGCTGGCCCTGAAGGTGGGTCGACAGTTCGGTGATTTCCACACCCGCGTCGGCGCAGATACCTTTGACCTCGTCGCAATAGGTGTCGCTGGTCGCAGCCTTATCAAGATCGAACAGATGCGACACAAAAGTCGGGATCTGCACCCCCTTGTAGCCAAGGTCCGCCGCCCATTTGGTGATCCCTTCCAAAGTATTGAATGGGGCTTGGTCCCCTGCAAATTGCGCCAAAAAGAGCGCGGGGCCCTTAATCTGCGTAGCCATTAGTCTCTCCTAGATTTTGTTGTTTATTCACCAAAGTCAGACATTGTCGGAACATAGAGGTGTTGAAGGGGATGCGCCTCCGGTTCTCGGATCGCGCGGATCGCCGCATGCGCTAGCTGCTGACCAACGCTGTCGACGTTTTCGTTGAGTACGATGATTTTGTCTCGGAACAGCTTGAGCACTGGAACTGATTCTTTGCCGACCAGATCAATCTCGGTTCCTACGCAGCGGTTGTCGGCTTCGACCGCCGCTGCAGCAGCAAGAGTTGCGTTGGTCGAACCGCAAATAATGCCATCGATATCGGGACGTTTTCTAAACAGATCAATCAAGTAGTCTTGCATCTTGACCATAGAATCGTCGCTGTTGATTTCCTCAAGGACAAGCATGTCCAAGCCATCAACTTTGGCACGACGATCAGCACCCAGAACCATTTCGCGTGCATAGTTGTGATCAAGCGGCGGTGCGAGCATTGCTATGGATTTGCGACCATTATTGGCAAGCTTTTGGACCGCGATGTCTCCATAAGCAATGTTGTCGAAGTCCACATATGGGTGATGTTCACACCACTGGCTACGACCGTGTGTCGCAAATGGAAACTTATGTTCCATCAGATATTTGACACGCGGATCATTGGGGCGAATCTGGTTGATGATCAAAGCATCAGCGGATTTGGTTTCCACAATATAGCGAATTGGCTTGAGAATATCTTCGTCCGGAAAAAACGGCGTCACGATAAGGTGGTAGGGCGTATTTCGAAGTTCACTGGCTAGTGACGAGATAAGACGAGCTGTATGGTTCATCATGTCGTGGTCGGTCGACATAACAAGGCTAATGACGTTCGTGCGTCCTGTACGGAGCCTCACCCCAGCACGATTCGGCACATACCCGATTGCATCAGCGATTGAGCGGATAAATTGCTTGGTCTCGAATCCAATATCAGGTGCATCGTTCAATGCACGGGACACAGTTGGTACGGCCAATCCGCTGAGTCGCGCGATTGTCTTGAGCGTCGGTTTGTCTCCAGATGCTGCGAGTGCAAGCTCTTCTGGATCAATTTCGCGCCGTACTGCCAAGTCCACTTCTCCCCTTTGTATTTTGGCATTTCGAGGTGCACAGATTTTATAGTGCACATTTTTTCATCGCAGGCATTTCCCTCTTTTCTGCACTGCGGCGAATAATAGTTCCGGAATATCCTCACTTTCTTTTCAAATATTTCTTGCACCACTTTCCTATAACGTTATAGAAATTTCTACAACGATTTAGCTTAGGGAGGTAAAAATCGTGAAACTGACAACCAAACTGCTCGCTGCGTCCGCGATTGTTAGCGCAACCACTGTCGGTGCTACCGAACTCGAAGTCACCCATTGGTGGACTTCTGGCGGTGAAGCTGCTGCTGTAGGCGAACTTGCAAAGGCGTTTGACGCTTCGGGCGACAAGTGGATCGACGGCGCGATCGCAGGTTCGGGCGGCACCGCTCGTCCGATCATGATCAGCCGTATCACCGGTGGCGACCCGATGGGTGCGACTCAGTTCAACCACGGCCAGCAGGCTCTTGAACTCGTAGAAGCAGGCCTGATGCTCGATCTCACCGACGTTGCAGAAGCCAACAACTGGAAAGAAGTAATCTTCCCGTCGTCGCTGCTCGACGCATGCACCATCGACGGCCGCATCTACTGTGCGCCGGTTAACATCCACTCGCCCGAGTGGCTCTGGCTCTCGAACAAAGTATACGAAGATCTCGGCCTCGCAGTTCCGACCAACTGGAACGAGTTCGTAGCTTCGTCTGAAGCTGTTCGCGCTGCTGGTAAAGTTCCGCTCGCTCTCGGCAACCAGCCGTGGCAGTCGAACCTTGCATTCGGTGCAATGCAGGTTGCAGTTGCCGGTCTCGACAACTGGAAAGCTGTTAACATGGACAAGAACATGGACGTAGCAGCTGGCGCTGATTACGCCGCTGTGTTCCAGGCTGCTGCTGACGCTCGTAAGCTCGCAGTTGGCTCGAACGTTCAGGACTGGAACCAGGCGACCAACCTCGTCATCACCGATCAGGCTGCTGGCCAGATCATGGGTGACTGGGCACAGGGTGAATTCCAGGTTGCTGGCGAAGTTGCAGGCACCGACTACACCTGTCTTCCGGGCCTCGGTCTGAATGCTTACCTCTCCACCGGTGGTGACGCATTCTACTTCCCGAAGCTTGAGGATGCAGAAAAAGAAGCAGCTCAGAAGCGTCTTGCTGCTCTGCTCGTAGAGCCCGCAACTCAGGTTGCATTTAACCTCAAGAAGGGTTCGCTCCCGATCCGTGGCGACGTTGACCTTTCGGCTGCAAACGACTGCATGAAGAAGGGCCTCGAGCTCCTCGCTTCGGGCAACGTGATGCCGTCGGGCGACATGCTCTGGACCCCGGACACCCAGAAGCAGGTTGAAGACCTCATGGTTGAATTCTGGATGACCGATCTGGCTCCGGAAACCGCTCACGAGCGTTGGGTTGAGATCATCAGCAACAACTAAGTCTAGGGACTAAAATTGGGCCATCCTTTCCAAAAGGGTGGCCCTTTTTGTCTAAACGTTCCGAAGGACGAGGGGCACGGGATGTCTACAAAACCTATGGGCGCACGTATGGTGCGCAACCTAAACGCCAAGATTGCAGCTCTGCCGATGATCGCCACGGCCATTGTTGTTTTCCTAGGCGGTTCGATTTGGTCAGTGGTCTATTCTTTCACTGGATCAAAACTTCTTCCGAAATTTAAATTTGTTGGACTTCAGCAATACGAGCGTCTCTGGGGCAATAGCCGTTGGGTGATCTCGATTGAGAACCTGTTTTGGTATGGTTTCTTTGCGCTTGTCTTCACAATTTCGATCGGCTTTTTGCTTGCTGTTCTCTTGGATCAAAAGATCCGCTTCGAGAGCGCTTTCCGCACCATTCTGCTTTATCCGTTCGCGCTTTCTTTCATCGTGACTGGTCTTGTTTGGCAGTGGCTACTCAACCCCGAGCTCGGCATCCAAGGCATCGTTCGCGGCATGGGTTGGGAGAGCTTTACCTTTGACCCCCTTTACACGCCCGAACTTGTTCTGGTCGGGCTTCTCATGGCCGGTCTTTGGCAGAGCACGGGCTTTGTGATGTGCATTATGCTGGCGGGTCTGCGCGGCATCGATGAAGACATCTGGAAAGCGTCTCGTGTGGACGGCATCGCCAAATGGAAGACATATCTTTTCGTTGTCATTCCAATGATGCGCCCTGTGTTTATCACTACCTTGGTGATTGTCGCATCCGGCATTATCAAACTCTACGATCTCGTGGTTGCTATGACCTCTGGTGGTCCCGGCAACGCCAGCCAAGTGCCTGCCATGTATGTCTATGACTACATGTTCCAAGCACAAAACCTCGGTCAGGGCCTCGCGGCTTCGACCATGATGCTCTTGAGCGTTCTTATCGTTCTCATTCCTTGGGCGTATCTCGAATTCGGAGGCAAGAAACATGGCTGACGCGACCACAAATCTCTTGGAAGGGCCGAGCGGTCCTAAGCCGCGCCGCAAGTTCTCGCGCCGCAACATTATGCTCTACGGCATTCTTGCGTTGGTCTGCATATACTATGTCGTGCCGCTTTGGGTTATGGTGATGACCTCGCTCAAAGGCATGCCTGAAATCCGCATGGGCAACATCTTTGCTCCGCCCGTGGAAGTAACGTTCCAGCCTTGGGTTAAGGCTTGGGCAGAGGCGTGCACGGGTCTGAACTGTGATGGTCTGAGCCGCGGTTTCTGGAACTCGGTCCAGATCATGGTGCCTTCGGTTGTCATCTCGATCGCAATTGCTTCGGTGAATGGATACGCGCTTGTGAACTGGAAGTTCAAAGGCTCGGAAGTGTTCTTTACCATCCTGATTTTTGGTAGCTTTATCCCCTACCAGATCATGCTTTACCCGATCGTTATCTTGCTTCGTGAAATGGGCATTTATGGCACACTGTGGGGTCTTGTGCTTGTGCACTCGATCTTCGGTATGCCGATCCTGACCCTTCTTTTCCGCAACTACTTTACTTCGGTTCCCGAAGAGCTGTTCAAAGCGGCGCGTGTCGATGGCGCGGGTTTCTGGGGCATTTACTTCCGCATCATGCTCCCGATGTCTCTCCCCATCTTTGTTGTGGCGATCATTCTTCAGGTAACGGGTATCTGGAACGACTTCCTATTTGGCGTCGTGTTCACCAAACCCGATCTCTATCCGATGACTGTACAGCTCAATAACATCGTGAACTCCGTACAGGGTGTGAAGGAATACAACGTCAACATGGCTGCGACTATGCTGACCGGTCTTGTCCCCCTCTTCGTCTACTTTGTCTCCGGCAAACTCTTCGTGCGCGGCATTGCCGCCGGCGCAGTGAAAGGCTGATCTGAAATGAACACTGAAAACTACTCCGTCCAGATCAAGGACCTCGACCTCAACTTTGGCGCCGTAAAGGTTCTCAAAGGCCTCAACCTAGATATCAAGCAAGGCGAGTTCGTCGTTCTGCTCGGCTCTTCGGGGTGCGGTAAATCTACGCTTCTGAACTGTATCGCAGGTCTTCTCGAAGTCTCTGCGGGCCAGATCCACATTCAGGGCAACAACGTCACTTGGGCAGAGCCGAGCGACCGTGGCATCGGCATGGTGTTCCAGAGCTATGCACTCTATCCGCAGATGACCGTAGAAGGGAACCTGTCGTTCGGTCTTAAGAACGCCAAGATCCCAGCTGCGGAAATCAAAAAGCGCGTTGCCCGTGCTGCTGAGATCCTCCAGATCGAACCGCTCTTGAACCGCAAACCGGCTGCTCTTTCGGGTGGCCAGCGCCAGCGTGTTGCAATTGGCCGAGCGCTTGTCCGTGACGTGGACGTGTTTCTCTTCGACGAGCCGCTCTCGAACCTTGATGCTAAACTGCGCACCGATCTTCGCGTGGAAATCAAGCGTTTGCACCAGCAGCTCAAGAACACGATGATCTACGTGACGCACGACCAGATCGAAGCAATGACCCTCGCTGACCGCATCGCGATCATGAAGGGCGGTCTGATCATGCAGCTTGGTTCGCCTGACGAAATCTACAACCGTCCTCAGTGCATCTACGTCGCAGACTTTATCGGCTCGCCGTCGATGAATTTCTTCGATGGTCAGTTCGAGAATGGCGTGTTCAAGAACGCTGACCTTACTGTACCAATGACTGGCTATGAGTACGTTTCGGACAAATCCGCAGCCGGCGCCGCAGTGCTCGGTGTTCGTCCAGAACACATCGTCACTGGCGAGCTCGTTTCCTCCGCTCCGATCCAGCTCGACAGCATAGTAGAGATCGTAGAACCGATGGGCGCAGACACTCTGGTCTATTCAAAAGTTGGTTCAAGCTCGATCCGCATCCGTATGGACGGTCAGGCCCGTGTACATCCGGGTGACAGCCTCAAAATTGGTGTCGATGCGTCGCGTGCATCGCTCTTTGATAAAGCAACTGAACAACGTCTATAAGACATTCATAGAAAGGACTCGGCTATGCCGAATATCTCATTTCAACTCTTCTCGACCCGCGAGTTTCCCGTCGATGAAACCCTGAAATTGCTTCAGGCAACGGGCATCAAAGAAGTAGAGGGCTTCGGCCCCTACTATGATGATCCCGCTGCGACCAAGGCAAAGCTTGATGCGCATGGGCTTTCGATGCCGACTGGCCACTTCAGCCTCGACATGGTTGAGAACGAGCCCGAGCGCACCATCCAAGTCGCTAAGACGATTGGCATTGAAGCTGTGATCGTGCCTTATATTATGCCGGACGATCGTCCGAAGAACGTGGCCGAGTGGAAAGCATTTGGTGAGCGGCTTGCGAAGATCAGCGAACCTATTCGCGCGGCTGGCCTTCAGTTCGGTTACCACAATCACGATTTCGAATTCTTCGCACTTGAAGACGGCTCGCTTCCGATCGATCACATCGTAAATGCTTCGGAGAATACTAAGATCGAACTCGATCTTTGTTGGGTTTTTGTTGCCAAACATGATCCCGCTACGTGGATCAAAAAGCTTGGCGATCGTCTCATCTCGGTTCATGTGAAAGACCTCGCACCCGAGGGCGAAGCCACGGATGAAAGCGGCTGGGCCGATGTTGGTCATGGCGTCATCGAATGGCCGCCGATTGTTGCAGCTCTCAAAGACGCAGGCGTTCCGCGCTATGTGATCGAGCATGACAACCCCAACAACCAAGAGCGTTTGATCACTCGGTCCTACGCATCTGTTTCCAAATTCTAAGGACTTAGACCCATGGCCAAACTTGGCGTAGGTATTATCGGTTGTGGTAACATTTCGACCACATACCTCAAGTATGCTCCGGCGTTCAAAGCGGTGGATCTCAAAGCTGTCGCGGACATCAACATGGACTCCGCAAAAGCACGCGCCGAAGAATTCGGCGTGCAAGCGATGACCGTAGACGAGCTGCTTGCTTCGGATGAGATTCAGGTTGTCGTTAACCTGACGATCCCTGCCGCGCACTTCCCGATTACAAAGCGCATTCTTGAATCGGGTAAGCACGCTTATTCGGAGAAGCCGCTCGTTCTAACGCTGGAAGAGGGCGAAGAACTCCGCCGGATCGCCAATGAGAAAGGTCTTCGCGTAGGTTCTGCGCCAGACACGTTCCTTGGCGGCGCGCATCAGGCTGCTCGTGAAGCCATTGATAACGGTAAAACCGGCAAGATCGTCGGTGGCACTTGTCACTTTATGGGTCACGGCATGGAGGCATGGCACCCCAACCCGGACTTCTTCTTCAAGCCCGGTGGCGGACCGATCCTCGATATGGGTCCATACTATATCACCAACCTAGTTCAGCTGATCGGGCCGGTGAAGTCGGTTACTGCCATGACTTCGGCCGCGTTCTCGACGCGCACGATTGCCAATGGTCCGCGCGACGGCGAAGAGATCACGGTCGAAACTCCGACCAATATCCACGCGCTTCTCGAGTTCAATAACGGTGCCGTTGTGACGGTGGGTGTATCCTGGGATGTCTGGGCGCACCGTCACCCGAACATGGACCTCTATGGCGAGCTGGCTTCGCTCTATGTGCCTGACCCGAACTTCTTTGGCGGTGATGTGACCCTTACCGATGCAAAGGGTGAAAAGCATATCCTCGACCACAAGGGCCACCCGTGGTCCGTTCATAATCAGGAAAACCACCTTGGTGAGCCGATCTCTAACTATCGCTGTGCAGGCCTTGCAGACATGGTTACCGCGATCGAGGAAAACCGTCAGCACCGCTGCAACATCGATCTTGCCGTGCATGTGACCGAAGTGATGACCTCGGTGCTCAAGGCCGGTGCAGAGCGCACTTGGGTCGAGATGACCACGACTTGCGAACGTCCCGCATACATCGGACCGGACGAAGCCAAGGCGATGATGAACTAAGGTTTCCAACGATGAAAACCACAAGGGCCGCTCTATTGAGCGGCCCTTTGTTTTAGTTCCCGAGACCTGCTTCTGCCTCGATCTGGCGTTTGGATTTGCGTTCCCGCTCCGTCGCAGATTTCAGCTGACCACATGCCGCCATGATGTCTTCACCCCGCGGAGTTCGGATTGGCGAGGCATAGCCCGCTTTGTAAATGATGTCGGCAAAGGCTTCGATGCGTTCCCAGTCGCTGCGCTGATAGGGAGCACCAGGCCATTCGTTGAACGGGATCAGGTTGATCTTTGCCGGTACACCTTTGATCAACTTGACCAGACGGCGGGCGTCATCATCGCTGTCGTTCACATCTTTGAGCATCACGTATTCAAAAGTGATCCGCTCGGAATTCGACGCCTTGGGATATTCCTTGAGCGCCTGCATCAGGGTCGCGATGTTCCACTTCTTGTTCACTGGAACCAGCTTGTCGCGGATTTCATCTGTAGTCGCGTGGAACGATACAGCAAGCTGACAGCCAATCTCTTCAGCGGTGCGTGCAATCTCGGGCACAACGCCCGAGGTCGAAAGCGTGATACGGCGGCGCGAGAGGGAAATACCCTCGGGGTCCATGGCGATCTTCATCGCATTGCGCACGTTTTCGAAATTATAAAGCGGTTCACCCATACCCATCAGCACGATGTTTGACAGTAGACGCTGTTCGTTCTTGGGTGCACCCTGTTCGGGCCATTCGCCCAGATCGTCACGTGCTAGCATGACCTGACCGATAATCTCGCCTGCGGTAAGGTTGCGCACAAGCTTCTGCGTTCCTGTGTGACAGAACGAACAGGTCAGCGTACAGCCCACCTGAGACGAGACGCAGAGCGTGCCTCGATCTTCTTCTGGGATGTACACGATTTCGACTTCATGTCCGCCTGCGATGCGGACAAGGTACTTGCGGGTGCCGTCGGCGCTTACCTGACGAGTTACCAACTCTGGAAGCTCGATCACAAAACTTTCGGCCAAAAGCGCGCGGTAGTCCTTGGCAAGGTTCGTCATAGACGCGAATTCACGTGTGCCCCAATGGTAAACCCACTGCCAGATTTGGTTGACCCGCATCTTGGCCTGCTTCTCGGGCGTACCAATCGCGATCAGCGCGTCACGCATTTCATCGCGAGTCATGCCTACAAGGTTGGGCATCCCTTCCGCGGCTTTACGCGGTATGGTCAATACGTCCTGAGTAATTGGTGCAGTAGCGGTCATGGCAGCAGATCCCTTTGATCAAGGCGGCCTCATATAACATTGACAGGCAGAATCAAAAAGATTCCGCCTGAAAACGAGGTCAATTTCGAAAACTTCGCCGTGAACGGCAGAAATCGCTTAGTTACAGCGCTTTTCAGCTTCTTCGATGGTCGCAGTGAACCCCAGAAGAGAGAATGTATCTTTGGTCACTGTGCCGCGACCCGAGCGTGCTGTTGCAACCGCGTCAGAACCACGCTTCATCGCGGCTACGATCTTGGCATCGTCTTCTGCACTAGCTGGCCATGCCCATTCACCTTCGGTGAAGAGTTCAAATGTAGTGCCGCTAATGTCCAATGAAACGGTCGAGCCACCTGCAAACGGATATCCGCCTGTAAATGCGACTTGCCCCTTAACATTTTGTTCGGGACGATAGAAGACAAACAGAAGTATGTCGCCGCGACGTGCAGAAACAACATTCCCATCGCGTGTATTCACAGTTTCTTTCGGGGCAGAGACGCCCCAGCACTCTTTCGGATTGTTTTCGACAAACACGCTCCAGTCGGTGTTAGCCGCAACGCGGTTGTTACTCTCTTGCGCAGCAGCAGGTGAAGTCATGCCAAGTGCGGCAGCAAAGCCGAGTGCGGTCAGGATACGTATTTTCATTACTGCAGCCTCCAAGCTGTCCTAGCCTCAGATCTCTCGCAGTGCGGCAATTCTTGTGATGCCTGTCACGACGCGAGGCGTATTGGTCTCGAATGCAAGAGGAATAACAATAAAAATGGTCATTGGGAAAGCCCTATGCGGTCACAATTCTGCGCGGATATCTGCCATCGGCGACATTTCTCCCGACTCTCGACCTTTGAGTTCCAAGAGCTATAACCCCAAAGAGTGCTGAATTCGTCATAATAGGAGTGTGCCGCGTGCTGATCGTCGTATCCCCAGCAAAATCGCTGGATATGGAACCGGTATCTATCGAACCGACAAAGCCGATGTTTCAAGAGGATGCGGTGCGTCTGGCAAAGACCTCTCGCAATCTCACTCTGACGCAACTCAAAGACTTGATGGACATCTCGGATGATCTCGCACGGCTCAACCGTGAGCGCTTTAAAGAGTTTCAGGAAGTCCCCACCTCGGATCGTGTGAAACCCGCAGTGCTCGCATTTGATGGGGACACTTACAAAGGGCTCGAGGCCAAAACACTTTCCGAAGATGATTTACGTTGGGCGCAGGATCATTTGCGCATTCTGTCAGGGCTTTATGGTCTTTTGCGCCCATTGGATGCGATGCAGCCCTATCGTCTTGAAATGGGAAGCAGGCTCAAGACCCGCCGAGGAAAGTCGCTCTATGACTATTGGGGTGATCAGATTGCCAAGACACTCAACGTCGACGCTGCAGCAGTTGGCGCGGAAGTCTTGATCAATTGCGCATCCCAGGAGTATTTCACCGCCGCTGACCGAAAAGCGCTCAAACTTCGAGTCATCACTCCTCAGTTCTTCGAGGTCAAAGACGGCAAGCCGCGAATAGTGAGTTTTTTTGCCAAACGAGCCCGAGGCGCGATGGCGCGGTTCATTATTGAAAACCGCCTCATCTCTCCCGAGGACATCAAAGGCTTCAAATCTGGCGGATATGCATTCGATCCCGAATTGTCCGAAGATGATAAGTGGGCCTTTGTACGGGATTATCCAGAGACCAACTAGGTGTGAGCGATGTTTCTCGAGGTCACTAAGCTCGAAAAGTTCTATGAGACTGAAGCGACTAAGGCTTCCGTTCTCAAAGGTGTGAGTTTTGGACTTGAAGCAGGTCAATCCGTTGCTCTGACGGGCGAAAGCGGTTGCGGGAAAAGTACGCTTCTGCATTTAATCGGCGGCTTAGAAACCCCTAATGCTGGCTCTATACGCATCGATGGGCAAGAGATCGCAGACCTTAATGATAAAGCGCGGGCAGAGCTAAGGCGCGAAACCGTTGGGGTGATTTTTCAACAGTTCAATTTAGTTCCTTCTTTGAATGTGCGTTCCAACCTTGAATTTCAGGGGCGACTGAATGGGCGTTTCAATCCGGACTTTGCACATTCCCTGGCTGAAAGGCTCGGCTTGTTGGAACATCTCGAGAAATTCCCTGACCAACTCTCTGGCGGTCAACAGCAAAGGGTTGCCATAGCGCGAACCCTTGCCGCCAAACCAAAGCTGGTTCTAGCAGACGAACCAACCGGGAATCTGGACGAGAAGACGGCGAGCGAGGTTCTTGATCTGCTTCTTGGTTTGGTCCGTGATACGGGTGTGACCCTCCTTGTGGTCACCCATTCCATAAAGATTGCCGATCAATTGGACCGAAGCCTGAGATTAAGCGCTGGTCGTATCCTATGAAGCGAACTGTTATTTCAGCGCTCCTCTCACATTGGCTAAAAAATCCGCTACAGACCTTAGCGCTCCTTGGTGGGCTTGCACTTGCCACCGCTCTTTGGAGTGGAGTGCAAGCGATCAATGCCGAAGCGAGGCAAAGCTATCAGCGCGCAGCTAATACTGTGACCGAAGGCGACTTCGCCCAAGTCCGTGGCGAAGTGACGGTCAAGGATTTTGTGCTTCTTAGACGTGCCGGAGTGCTTGTTTCGCCTATCGTCGAAGGTGGATTGAACGGCGTTCGAATTGTCGGTGTTGACGTCCTTACCTCGCCGCGCCTTAGTGCGATCCCTGAAACCGAAATTGGCGCAATCTATGGGCCGACGCTATTTGGGCAGGCTCAAGCCTTGGACCAACTGGGTCCTATGCCCGAATTTCGTAAAACAGCTGTCGAAGGCGCGCCGCCCAATACAGTTTATGGCGACATTAGTGTTGTCTCAGACCTCTTAAAAAGAGGTGATGCGATAGATCGTTTGATCGTTCTCAAAGACCAACCAAGGGGAGCAGTAGCGCCAGAAGTCCTTGGTTACACAGTAACACCGCCACAGGCCGGAACAGATCTTGCCAGCTTGACGGACAGCTTCCACCTGAATCTGAGCGCATTTGGGCTTCTATCCTTTGCTGTTGGCATCTTCATCGTGCACAGCGCGATCGGCCTCGCTTTTGAACAGCGCAGGCCAATGATCAGAACACTTCGAGCGGTGGGGGTGCCGCTTAAAATGCTCATGCGGTTGATGGTTCTGGAGCTTGTCATTCTCGCTGCGATTGCAGGGGCGATTGGGGTACTGCTCGGCTATTTTGTTGCCGCATCACTTTTGCCAAATGTCGCCGCTACCCTTCGGGGCCTATATGGGGCGACAATCGCCGGAGCATTGACCCTTTCGCCAATTTGGTGGCTCGGAGGTGTTTTTGTTTCCATTTTCGGGGCTTTGCTAGCGTCACTCAGTGTGTTGCTAAAGCTTTGGCAGATGCCTGTCTTGGCAATCGCTCAGGCAAGGAATTGGCAATCGAAAGGCATTGCTCGGAAGCTTCAACTTTCTGGCCTGATCGTCTGCATCTTGCTTGCAATAGGAGTACTTCTCTTTGGTGAGGGCTTGGTTGCGGGCTTCATACTTCTCGGCGCGTTGTTGATTGGTGCGTCATTTCTTTTGCCCATATATCTCTCGGCCGCGCTTTCTATTGGGCAACGGCTTTCAAGACGAGTTCTGGCCGAATGGTTTTGGGCAGACACAAAACAGCAGGCGTCTGGTCTTGCTCTTGCGTTATCTGCACTTCTTTTGGCTATGGCGGCAAACGTTGGAGTTGCGACAATGGTGTCGTCGTTTCGTGTGACCTTCGTGGAATTTCTAGATCAACGGCTTGCGCCTGAACTCTATATCCACGTGGACTCGGAGGATCAGGCCGATCGAACTTTGAGTTTTGTTGAACCGGTTGTCGATGCCGTGCTGCCTCTCGTTTACCAAGATACTTTTGTGAGCGGAGTGCCAACAGAAATCTACGGTGCCAAGGATCACCAGACCTATCCGGACAATTGGAAGCTCTTGGAAGGCGTTGATGACCCCTGGGGCCAAGTTGCTCGTGGTGCCGTTCTCGTAAACGAGCAGTTCGCGAGGCGTACGGATCAGTGGACTGAGGACAAAATAGAGATCGAGGGCCGTATGTTCTCAATCGCCGGGGTCTATGGAGATTACGGAAACCCGATCGGTCAGATCGTGATGACACAATCAGTTTTTGGCGAACTTTACCCGACGATCCGACCTCTTCGTTTCGGATTAAGGCTTGACCCCGAAAAGGTCCCCAACGTCGCAGAGGCCCTACGTCAATTTGGTTTGGCCGATGACCAAATCATCAATCAGGCGGCGATCAAAAAGTTGTCCAAGGACATTTTTGAACAGACTTTCGTCGTGACCGATGCGCTCAATGTTTTGACACTAGCTGTGGCCGGTTTTGCAATTCTTATGAGCCTACTGACTCTGGCGAACATGCGTCTTCCTCAGCTTGCTCCGATTTGGGCATTGGGGCTGACGCGTGACAAACTAGCCAAGCTAGAGGTGCTCCGGGCGGTGCTGTTTGCGGCGATAACGAGCCTCGCGGCGCTCCCGTTAGGCCTTGTTCTCGCATGGGTTCTTTTAGCGGTTGTCAACGTCGAGGCTTTTGGATGGAAGCTCCCCATGTATCTCTTTCCATACGACTATCTGAAGTTGGTGATAGAGGCGCTTCTGGCGGCGGTTCTTGCCTCGCTTATTCCCGCTTGGCGACTAAAGAAAACGTCTCCCTCCCAAATGCTCAAGGTCTTTGCAAATGAGCGCTAAGGTTTTTTACATTCTATGTTTTTTTCTACCTAGCATCGCTTTCGGGCAAGGCTTTGCTGGGCTTGGACGTATCGCCGATGATTTCGCTTTGCCGCAAAAGGGATATCAATTTGATTTCCCAAAGGATCATGGCCCCCACAACGATTTTCGAATTGAATGGTGGTACGTGACCGCAAACCTCATAGGCGAGGATGGAGAAACCTATGGCGTGCAGTGGACACTGTTTCGCAATGCTCTAGAGCCAGTGGAGGCCGCTGGATGGGGATTGGAGCAGGTTTATATGGGGCACGCCGCACTCACCACAAAGGATACTCACTTTGCAACTGAGAGGTACGCGCGAAGTGGAGTAGGGCAAGCAGGAGCATCGGTCGAAGGGCTTGATGCTTGGATTGACAATTGGGTTCTTAACCAAAAAGAAATTAGCGCGGCAGGGCCAGATTTTTCATTTCACTTATCGATCAAAGATTTGGGCCCATTCATTTTTCATGGAGATGAGGGCTATTCTGTGAAATCTGCTCAGGGCCAAGCGTCCCACTACTATTCTGCGCCATTCATCAAGGTAGAAGGTGCGCTTGATTTGCCATCAGGCGAAGTCAAGGTTTCGGGCGCAGCTTGGCTCGACCGCGAATGGTCTTCGCAACCCCTTGCTTCAGATCAGACAGGCTGGGATTGGTTTTCGATCTCCTTTGAAACCGGCGAAAAGTTGATGGGGTTTAGGCTCCGCGGCAGCGATGTGTTCACCTCAGCCACTTGGATCAACCCAGACGGTACGACCGAGGCGTTCGAGAATGGAGCCTTCCAAGCAACTCCAATCGAGTGGTCTGATACCGCTGGTCCTAAGGTCCCGATACGTTGGGATGTCTCACTTCCAGAAAAAGGCGTCGAGATAGCCGTTGAGGCAATTAACACTGATGCTTGGTTACCGCTTACCGTCGCGTATTGGGAAGGACCGGTCTTGGTTTCGGGAACCAAAGCAGGAATTGGTTATCTTGAAATGACCGGATACTGATTTGTCGCACTGGTGAAGTTCTTGTGTGATCCTTAAGTTAGAAGCATGAAACAAAGCTTTCCTTTTTCTCGCGATCTTGTGCTTATTGGCGGCGGACACGCGCATGCCCTCTTGCTTCGGATGTGGGGCATGAACCCACTTGCAGGCGTAAGGGTGACTGTCATCAATCCTGGTCCTACTGCGCCCTATTCTGGGATGCTTCCCGGTTTTGTCGCGGGCCATTATAGCCGTGACGAGTTGGACATCGATCTGGTTCAGCTCGCTCGTTTTGCAGGTGCGCGCATTCTTAATGCGAAAGCGACTACGCTGAACGCACAGACCAAGACTGTGAAAGTCGAGGGCTATCCCGATATTGCCTTTGATGTGGCTTCGGTTGACGTCGGAATCACATCGGAAATGCCCTTGCTGCAAGGATTTGCCGAAAATGCGGTTCCAGCGAAGCCGCTTGGAACATTCGCCAGTCGTTGGGACAGATATCGCAAGGGCGAGGGCCCTGCCTCAGTCGCGGTCATAGGAGGCGGTGTTGCGGGGGCTGAACTTGCAATGGCGATGGCCTTTGCGCTCAAATCCAATGGTCGCAAAGCTGAGATAGCCTTAATTGACGAGCGTGAAGTGCTGCGTGGGTTCAACCGCTCCGCAAGAACTAAGTTATTGACCGCACTTCGCTCGAATGGCGTCTCGATCGTGGAAAATGCACAAGTCGCATGGGTGATGAAAGAGGGTGTCGAGCTTAGCGATAGTCGTTTAATCAAGGCTGATTTTGTTACAGGTGCGGCGGGGGCTCGGCCACATGATTGGATTGCCAAGTGCGACCTTGATCTGATTGACGGATTTATCGCGATAGGGCCGACCCTACAGTCTAGCAATCCAGAAATCTTTGCCGCTGGCGACTGCGCTCATATGGTTTTTGCCCCAAGGCCAAAAGCCGGCGTCTTTGCCGTTAGGCAAGCCCCCGTACTTTTCGAGAACATCCGAGCGGCACTAAGCGGTGGCAAGCTGACCGAATATTCGCCACAAAAAGATTACCTCAAACTGATCTCACTTGGGGAAAAATCCGCATTGGCCGAGAAACTGGGGACTGCTTTTTCTGGTAAACTTTTGTGGCGTTGGAAGAACCATATAGACGTCACTTTCATGAACAAATTCCGAGATCTGCCAAAGATGGCGGGGCCTGAAATTCCCAAGGTGCACGCGACGGGCATGATAGAGGCGTTAGGCTCCAAGCCCATGTGCGGCGGCTGCGGAGCAAAGGTTGGTCGGGGCGCATTGCGAAATGCCCTCAAAGGTCTTCCTGCGCCAACAAGGTCAGATATTGAAACGCTGCCGGGTGATGATGCTGCCGTGTTAATTACAGGTGGCGCACGACAGGTCTTTACCACTGACCATTTGCGCGCATTTAACAATGATCCAATCGTAATGACCAAGATCGCCGCTATTCATGCGCTGGGCGATGTTTGGTCGATGGGAGGCGAGCCACAAGCCGCAACTTTGTCGGTGGTCCTGCCGCGTATGTCTTCCCAACTCCAAGAGAGAACGATGGGCGAGATTTTAAGCGCTGCGCATGAAGTCATCGGCTCAGCAGGGGCTGCGATTGTCGGGGGGCATAGTTCGCTCGGTGACGAGTTCACGGTCGGTTTTGCGATCACCGGTCTTTGTGACCGTGACCCGATTTTGCTCTCAGGGGCGAAAGTGGGGGACGCGCTGATCTTAACCAAACCGATCGGCTCGGGTGTACTTATGGCCGCCGAAATGCAAGGCAGTGCCCGAGGCGAGCATGTTGTCGAAGCGCTGCGCTTCATGCAGCAACCTCAAGGCGTTGCGAGCCGAGTTCTCGCCGCTTCTGCTCACGCTATGACAGACGTGACAGGCTTTGGTCTTGCTGGACACCTTGGCGGTATCTGCGAAGCTTCTGGCGTTGCCGCTGAGATTGACCTTGAACATGTTCCCTTCATGGAAGGAGCCGTCGAGCTTGCTGACGCTGGCATGCGGTCTTCGCTCTTCGATGATAATCGCGCGGGCGCTGGGCCTGTTTTTGGTGCAGGTGGACCAAGAGGCGAGCTCTTGTTTGACCCGCAGACCGCTGGAGGCCTTTTAGCCTCTGTTCGTGCTGATGTAGCGGACGAGCTGGTTCGAAAACTTTGGCTCTGCGGCTATCCGGCCAAGCGCATTGGACGGATCGTAGAAGGCGAGCCGACGGTCAGAGTTCTTTGAGAACGTCAGCAGCCTGAACCGCCGCCTGATCAAAGCTCGAAGTGTCGAGTGTTCCTGCGTCGATTTTTGCGACGACCACGGGTTCATGCGCTGCGCGTGATTTGGAATAAGTCGGGTCGTAATGCTCGATGATCAGCGACTTTGCGAGTTCTTCAAAACTTGAGCGGTCTATCATCGCGTTCCACGCATCAACCTGCTCGTGTCCCCGAATACGGCGGAGCGGTTCAAGGCATTGTTTGAGAAACTCGCTGTCTTTGACCATGTCTTCATATGCGCGTGTGAGATATCGACTACGCGCTGCAACATCTGCGGTAATCTCGATCCGTGGGGCTTTGCACATCCCTTCCCAGAGGCTTGGGGGAAGCACGATACGCCCGATCTTGCTGCTCTCCGCTTCGACAACAATGGGACGTGCGGGATCGCATTTTGCAAGCTCAAGGCAAAGCATGCTCTCAAACCATTTCTGGCTCGGCTGACCGCCTTTCATGCCGCCAAGGAGCGAGCCACGGTGATTGGCGAGTCCCTCGAGGTCAATGACCTGAACATTGTGCGACTTGAGATGAAGAAGTAGGTCGGTCTTGCCCGTGCCGGTGTTGCCATCAACGAGGACAAAGCGAAACGGTAAGTGTTGTTCATAGAGCGACGTGTAAACAAGCTTGCGATAGGTCTGATAGCCACCTTTGATCGTGTCTGCGCGCCAGCCAACTTGTTGAAGGATGATCGTCACTGACCCTGAGCGCTGGCCACCGCGCCAGCAATAGACAAGCGGACGCCACGCACCGTCTTTGTTTGCCAGTGGACCTTCAAGGTGGGCCGCGACGTTGCGCGCAAGGATCGCGGCTCCGATTTTGCGAGCGTTAAAAGGGCTGACCTGCTTGTAAATCGTTCCAACTTTGGCGCGTTCGTCATTTGACATTGCAGGAAGGCTGATTGCTCCGGGGATATGGTCCTCGGCAAATTCAGCAGGTGAACGCACGTCGATCACGGTATCAAATCCGTGGTCATAGAGCGACTGCAAGGTTTCAAACGCAATGGGCATAAAAAGTCTCTACGCCTGACTTGCCTTGAGGGAAAGTGCCGTCTGAGTAGGAGGCATGAGTGGGACGCGACCGTCCGATGTGAGCAGCCAGCAGTTTGAACCTTCAAACACTGCGGGAACGAGCTCGCGTCCGTAGCCGCAGCCGCCATCCAAGTCGATGCGATTTCCGAAATGCTCAGGTGTGTCTAAGGCCGTATGACCATGCACGATGAGTTTTTCGTGGGGCTCGTCATAATCAAGAAAGCCATCTCGAATCCAGATTAGATCATCTTCAACTTGTTCCTTGAGCGTGATCTGCGGTCGGATTCCTGCGTGAACAAAGATCAGCTCATCGCTCTCATGAAAGAGTGGGCGCGTTTCGAGAAATGCGAGGTGCTCAGGCGGCACTTTTGCTTGTGCTTGCGTCAACAGATTTTCGGCAGCCAAATCGACGCCATATGAAGCAAGGGTTGCTTTTCCGCCGAGCCTAGGGTGTAGCCAGTCGAGCCCCGGTGTTTTAATGCCGTTGTCATGAACAGTTCCGTCTTTGACATAGCGGCAGAACATCCGATCATGATTGCCGCGAAGGACTGTCCAGTTTCTATCCTCGTTCACGCCATTGAGAAGCCGCTCAACAACTCCGCGCGAATTTGGGCCTCGGTCCGTGTAATCTCCCAAGAACACGATCTGCGCATCTTTGCCGCCATCTTTTTCGATCCGAGCAAGAGCTTGGTCGAGCTGTTCCGTAAAGCCGTGAACGTCACCGATGGCATAAATCATCTTTGTCCTCTTGAGGTCATTCGAATGCTATTTAACAAATAAATCAGGGGACGGAAGGTTCCGTCCCCTGCATACCTTTGCAACGTCGTTTTGCTTACTTCACATCAAAGCTAAGCGGCTTGATCTGACGGAACAGCCCAGTTGCATTGAGTTTCTCAAGAACTTCGCTCTTCACCGGTTCGTCGACGTAGAGAAGTGCAATGGCCTCACCACCTCGCGCCGCGCGGCCAAGGGTGAAGTTAGCGATGTTCACGCCATTTGCACCGAGAGTCTGACCAAGTGTGCCAATGATGCCCGGAACGTCTTCGTTGGTTGTGTAGAGCATGTTCGCGCCGATTTCAGCGTCGACGTTGATGCCTTTGATCTGGATGAAGCGCGGCTTGCCATCCGAGAAGACGGTGCCCGCAACAGAACGCTCGCGCTTATCGGTGACGATGGTTACTTTTACGTAGCCGTCGAATGCGCCCGACTGTTCCTGCTTGGTGGTCGAGATCTGGATGCCGCGCTCTTTCGCGATAACCGGAGCCGAAACCATGTTCACGTCGGGGTTAGCCTTCTTCATGATGCCAGCGATGACGGCGCAGTTCAGCGCAGCAAGGTTCATCGACGAAACGGTGCCGTCATATAGAACATTGATCGCCTTGATCGGCTCGTCGGTCATCTGACCCGAGAAGTTGCCGAGGTGGCCCGCAAGCTCGATCCATGGACCCATGACTTTGGCTTCTTCAGCGGTCACAGACGGCATGTTCAAAGCGTTGGTCACAGCGCCGGTAAGCAGATAGTCAGCCATCTGCTCGGCAACCTGAAGTGCCACGTTTTCCTGAGCTTCGGTTGTTGCCGCGCCAAGGTGCGGGGTGCAAACTACGTTGGGCAGGTTGAAGAGAGGATTCTCAACAGCAGGTTCTTCCGAGAATACGTCAAATGCAGCGCCCGCAACGTGACCAGACTTGAGAGCATCAGCAAGAGCAGCCTCGTCCACCAGACCACCGCGTGCACAGTTGATAATGCGGACGCCTTTCTTGGTCTTGGCGAGGTTTTCGCGGCTGAGGATGTTGCGGGTGCTGTCGGTGAGCGGAACGTGCAGGGTGATGAAATCAGCGCGCTTGAGAAGGTCTTCTAGCTCGACCTTTTCAACGCCCATGGTGTCTGCTTTTTCTTCCGAGAGGAACGGGTCGAATGCAACAACCTTCATCTTTAGGCCACGGGCGCGATCGCACACGATACCACCGATGTTGCCAGCGCCGATAACGCCAAGGGTTTTGCCGGTAAGCTCGACACCCATGAACTTCGACTTTTCCCACTTTCCAGCATGGGTCGAGGCAGATGCTTCAGGAATTTGGCGCGCAACAGCGAACATCATCGCAATGGCGTGTTCAGCAGTAGTGATCATGTTACCGAAGGGCGTGTTCATCACGATGATGCCCTTCTTCGAGGCGGCTTCGCGGTCCACGTTATCCACACCGATACCTGCGCGACCAATAACTTTCAGGTTGGTGGCGGCTTCGATCAGTTTGTCGGTCGCTTTGGTCGCTGAGCGGATCGCGAGACCATCATAGTCACCGATCACAGCGAGAAGAGCGTCTTTGTCTTTGCCGAGTTCAGGACGGAAATCGACGTCAATACCGCGGTCCTTGAAGATTTGAACTGCTGCATCCGAGAGTTTGTCGGAAATAAGTACCTTGGGGGCCATGTCGGGCTCCTTTTCATTTGCGGGGACAGCTGGGCTGTCGTGAATGGGGAAAGTCAGGGCGGGTCCGCCGCCCTGAAAGCGCTTTACTGAGCTTCGATTTCGGCGTTGAACGCCCATTCGAGCCAAGGAAGCAGAGCTTCTACGTCAGCAGTTTCAACCGTTGCGCCGCACCAGATACGAAGACCTGCAGGAGCATCGCGGTATGCGCCAACGTCCAAAGCAACACCTTCTTTTTCAAGACGCTTGGCAACGGCTTTTGCGAACGCTGCGCCGTCTTTGATGCGTCCGTCGGTGAACTTGAGGCAAACCGAGGTGTTGGAGCGGATTTCGTCCGACACAGCAAGGTTCGCGATCCAGTCACGAGTTTCGCAGAAGTCCCAAATCGCCTTGGCGTTTGCGGTTGAGCGCGCGATCAGAGCGTCAAGACCGCCGATCTGCTGAGCCCATTTGAGCCCAACGAGATAGTCTTCAACAGCAAGCATCGACGGGGTGTTGATAGTTTCGCCAACGAAAATGCCTTCGATTAGCTTGCCCTTGGAGGTCAGGCGGAAAATCTTGGGGAGCGGCCAAGCAGGGGTGTAGCTTTCAAGGCGTTCGACAGCGCGCGGGCTGAGTATCAGCATACCGTGCGCACCTTCACCGCCCATAACCTTTTGCCAAGAGAAGGTCACAACGTCGAGCTTGTCCCAAGCGAGATCCATCGCAAATGCAGCCGAAGTTGCGTCACAAATGGTAAGGCCGGCGCGGTCAGCGGGGATTGCTTCACCAGAAGGAAGACGGACGCCCGAGGTCGTGCCGTTCCAAGTGAAAACAACGTCATTGTCAAAGTTCACGTTAGCAAAGTCTACGATCTCGCCGTAGCCAGCTTTGTGGATATTGGCGTCAAGCTTGAGCTGCTTCACAACGTCTGTGACCCAGCCTTCGCCAAAGGATTCCCAGGCAACCATATCAACGCCACGTGCGCCAAGCATGGACCACATCGCCATTTCGACAGCGCCAGTATCGGACGCAGGTACGATACCAATGCGATAGTCTGCAGGAACGCTGAGGATTTCGCGGGTGAGGTCAATGGCCTCTTTCAGCTTGGCTTTGCCAACAGCAGCGCGGTGCGAACGACCGAGCGGGGCGTCAGCCAGCATATTCAAATCAAATGCGGGGATTTTGGCGCAGGGGCCGGAAGAAAAACGCGGGTTTGCCGGCCGCGCTGCCGGTGTCGTCGTGACCATTTCTGGTACCCTCTCAGATAAGCGCTCCTCGTTGGGGAGGAGTGTCCCGCCGATGCAGATACGCGTGGCTCCTTGAGTCAGCAAGAGCCAAAATGGCGCAGTTGCGAATATTTATGTGCTGTTTGCGTCAGAACCGTAGCGGATCGGAAACTCGGCCAAGGGCTGACTACTTGAATGCAGACTTAAGGGCATTGACGCCATCAGATGTCGCAGCTCCGGACGTTGACCAAAGAACCTGTCCATTCTTGCGCACGACCATGACCCGAATTGAGTCGGTTCCCGTAAATCCGAGCGGTCCATTGATCACAGAAGGACTTTCATAAAGCGTGATGGTGCGGCCCCTCATGTTCTCGTCTGGGATACCTTTGCGCATCCCATTGTCAATGATCCCGCGCATCAACGATGCACCGCGCCCTACGATTGGGATTTCGACAAAGGCCGCCCCGCGAGCTGGATCAAGCCCAAGTGCGTTAACCCAAGTGTTCACATCTTCTTGCTGGTCCTGTTTATAGGCAACAAAGACGATAGTTGGTTCACCTAGAAGGTCTCGGGGCAAAGTAACTTCGGTGCCATTAAGGTTCTTGGATGTCACAGTTGGGAATGTGCCCTGGGCAGTCGCGCTCGTGGCCATGAAACCGACGAGAAATACAATTGAGTGAAACAGACGCATATCAAACCTCTTTTTTATTATACGGTCCCCGTCACACCGTGGATCACTTGGCAGTTGGTGTGATAAATGCGATAGGGCGGGAAACTAAGAGGATTATCGAGATGTTTACCGTCACTTTGCTGACCTCCCCCGCCTTCAATACGCTCGAAGCTACGCTTGTCGAGAACCTGCGTAACGCATGGGGCGGAGGTGAAGCAACTTGGCTTTCAGTGGGCGAGGCGGCTGAGTTCACGGTTCCGCAAGAACCTGACAATTTTTGGGATGTCTGGCAAAGCCTTCAGTCCGAGCGTGTTGATCTTGTCATTCAGGTTACCGAGGGGCGTCGCAAGAAGATGGTTCTCGCCGATATGGACAGCACGATGATCCAGCAAGAGTGCATCGACGAGTTGGCTGCCGAAGCGGGCGTTGGAGAGCGTGTTGCCGACATCACAGCGCGCGCGATGAATGGCGAACTTGATTTCGAGGGGGCGCTTGACGAACGTGTCGGGCTTCTCGCGGGCCTTGACGCGAGCGTGATCCAAAAAGTGTTGGCCGAGCGGATCACTCTAATGCCTGGTGGCAAAGAGCTCATTACGACGATGAAGCAGAATGGCGCATATGCAGCGCTGGTCTCTGGTGGATTTACGGCCTTTACGGCCAAAGTTGCACAGATGATCGGCTTTGACGAAAACCGCGCAAACACGCTGCTCGAAGAAAATGGTCAACTAACCGGTAAAGTTGCCCGTCCGATTTTGGGACGCGAGGCAAAGGTTCAGGCGCTTGAAGAAATCACCGCACACCTCGGCATTTCCGAGGCTGACGTGATTGCCGTAGGTGATGGTGCAAATGACCTTGGCATGCTTGGTCGCGCTGGAACGGGTGTCGCTCTTCACGCCAAACCCAGCGTGCAAAAGGAATGTAAGGTTCGTATCAATCATGGCGACCTTTCTGCGCTTCTCTTTATTCAGGGCTACAAACGCTCTGAATTCGCGAGCTGATCTTGCTCGAAGTCTCGTTTGAGCTTCTTTCGCTCCTGCTCGTTGCTGCATTTGCCGCGGGCTTCGTTGACTCGATTGCGGGTGGCGGGGGGCTTATTACGCTCCCGACCTTGATTATCGCAGGTGCGCCTCCTGTGACCGCGCTGGCTACGAATAAGGTCCAAGGCCTCTTTGGCGCTGGAATGGCGGCCATCAATTATTCCCGCGCCGGTCATGTAAAACTGTCCGAGCAGGTTGTTCCTGCTTTGGTGTCCTTCTTCGCAGCTGTGATCGGTGCACTTCTCGCAAGCCATTTGCCGACGGATGTGATCCGATTAGGGCTTCCTGTATTGCTTATCAGTATCGCGCTTTTCTTTGCACTAAAGCCTGGACTAAACGACATTGACCGCATCCGTCGAATTTCTCCGACCGTGTTTATGATCACGCTCGTCCCTGTGATCGGCTTCTACGATGGTCTCGTTGGTCCCGGTACCGGTGCGTTCTTTATGTTGGGGTTCGTTGCGCTGGCAGGCTTTGGCGTTCTCAAGGCAACCGCGCATACCAAGCTTTTGAACTTTGCCTCTAACGTTGGCGGGATGCTTGCCTTTGCGGTTGTTGCCAAGCCTTGGTGGATCACTGGTCTTTTGATGGGCTTGTCCCAGATGGCAGGTGCTTGGGTCGGTTCCAGACTTGCCATGCGGGTCGGCTCCAAAGTGATCAAGCCCGTGCTGGTTATCGCCTCAACTTCTCTCGCGCTCAAACTCATTTGGGACATGCTATAGTCCTTCACTTTCCCGCATGACGTTTTGTACGCGCCGTGCTAGGCGGGTCTTATGCAACGTATCCCATCCAAAGCCGAGATCCTTCAGTGGATCACCGAAAACCCCGCACTGACTGCCAAGCGTGACATCGCCAAGGCTTTTGGGATCAAAGGGGCTGCGCGTATTGATCTCAAGCGTATCCTCAAGGAGCTCGAAGACGAAGGAAAGCTGACCAAGCGTCGCTCTTCCTATCGGGATGCAGACAAACTTCCGCCTGTTGCTGTACTGCAAATCACTGAACTGGACGAGTTTGGCGAGCTTTGGGCGCGTCCACTGGAATGGCATAGCAAGTCGAAAGAGCCGCGAATTCTTATGGTGCTCAAGGATGGTGATCCTGCGCTCGGCGTTGGTGAGCGTATCCTTGGCAAGATGGTCGAAGCCAAGACCGAAGAGCACGACTATACCGCTCGACTTATCCGCCGCATTGGCACGAACCCCCAGCGCATCGTCGGTATATTCCGTGCCGACAGCGAGGGTGGCAGATTGCTTCCCGTCGATAAGGGATCTGACAAACAGTGGGTCATCATGCGCGGTGCCGATGGCGGAGCGCGTGACGGCGAACTTGTTGAGGCGGAGCAAGCTGGGCCGAAGGGCCGACTCGGCCTTCCCAAGGCGCGGATCGTAAACCGTCTTGGCGATCCGACTGCGCCGCGCGCTGTCTCGCTCATCGCTATTCACCAGCATGGTATTCCAGACCATTTCCCCGATGAAGTGATGGAAGAGGCAGATGCCGTAAAGCCTGCTGGCCTTAAGGGCCGCGAAGACCTCCGCGATATTCCTCTCTTGACGATTGACCCCGCCGATGCTCGCGACCGCGACGATGCCGTTTACGTCGAAGTGGATGATGATCCTAAGAATGAAGGCGGCTTTTATATATGGGTCGCGATCGCTGACGTGGCGCACTATGTCAAGACGGGCTCGGCGCTTGATCGCGAGGCGCGCAAGCGAGGTAACTCGACCTATTTCCCTGACCGTGTTGTACCAATGTTGCCTGATCGCTTGTCAGGGGATCTTTGCTCGCTCCACGAAGGCGTGCCGCGTGCTTGTATGGCCGTTCGGATGCGCATTGACCGCAACGGAAACAAGCTATCTCATCGCTTTACGCGCGGGCTTATGAAGTCCGTGGCTTCACTTGCCTACGAAGATGTCCAAGCCGCGATGGACGGCAATCCTTCGGAGAAAGTAGCCCCTCTGCTCGATGATATTATTCGGCCGCTTTACGCAGCTTACGAGGCAATGGCCCGAGCACGTGAGGCACGACAGCCGCTTGCGCTTGATCTGCCTGAGCGCCGCATCGTGCTTGATGACAACGGTCAAGTGACCTCTATCAATTTCAAAGATCGACTTGATGCGCATCGATTGATCGAAGAGTTCATGGTCCTTGCGAACGTTGCGGCGGCTGAGGAACTTATCGGTAAGCGCACGCCACTTCTTTTCCGTGTTCACGAAGAGCCGAACCCTGACAAGATCGATGCGCTGCGCGAGGTTGCTCAGTCTTCCGGTTTTAATCTTGCCAAAGGGCAGGTGCTTCAGACTCGTCATCTCAATCAGCTTTTGTCGCAAGCTGAAGGGAGCCCACATGATGAGTTGATCAACCTATCGACGCTTCGCTCGATGACGCAGGCCTATTATAGCCCTGAGAATTTCGGCCATTTTGGCCTAGCTCTGAGGAACTATGCACATTTCACTTCGCCGATCCGACGTTATTCTGACCTTATAGTGCATCGTGCACTAATTACGGCGAATAACTTTGGCGATGGTGGTTTGACTGACGCAGACATCGACCGGTTGGACGAGACTGCCCAGCAAATTAGCGATACAGAACGCCGTTCAATGATGGCTGAGCGCGACACAACCGACCGTTACTTGGCTGCGTTCCTTTCAGAACGAATTGGTGCGGAACTCTCGGGTCGCATCAGCGGTATTGCCAAGTTTGGCGTGTTCGTAAAGTTGGACGAAACGGGCGCCGATGGGTTGGTGCCTATGCGCAACTTGGGTGCAGAGTACTTTAATCATGATGCCGAGGCGCAGTGCCTCGTTGGTTCAAGCTCTGGTCGTGTGATCGGACTGGGTCAGCGTGTTGTTGCTAAACTTGTGGAAACTGCCCCAGTGACCGGCGGTCTGATCCTTGAGATCGTAGAAATTGACGGCGCGGTCTTGCCTCAATCGGGTCGGTTCAAGCGCGGCTTGAAGGGCAAGCCAAAAGGCAAAGCCCCGAGGAAAAAGGTTGGCGCTGCAAAAGCCAAAGCCGCCAAAATCGAGCGAAAGGTCAAGCGGACCCGTAGGTCCTAGCGAAAAAGCGGGCCCTCTTCGCAGGGCTCGCCGCGCATGCAGGCTTCAATCGTCGTAACGGTTTCTTGTGTGGGGTTTGCGAAAACCCAATTTTCACAAGGCGTGACATCAATGATTGTCTGGCCTTCGGAAACCCGCCCGAAAAAAAGAGCTGTCGTCCCAGTTTCTAATGCGCCGCACCATTCCGCGGCACAACGTGAAACGACAGAAAAACGCCGTTCGCCAATAGATGCGAAACCAGTTTTCAATAGGCCTTGTCCTTGGAAAACTGCGATCGCGCTTTCACCTTTGGCAAGAGGCGTCTCGAGTGTCAGGGAGCCAAGGTAGACATGATAGACTTCGGTCGCATTTGCTGCGTTATTGAAGCTTCGCGCTGGGTCTGGTCGCAGGCAACTGAGTGCGCTCGCTTCTGTGGCGAATACGGCCGCAAAAGCAATGAGCGCAGCGCGGAACATCAAAGGCGGTCCCTGAACTCGGCTAACACAGCCTCATAGACTGCGCGCTTAAAGGGAACGATGGTATCCAAGAGCTGATCCGCAGGAAGCCAGCGCCATTCTGAAAATTCGGGATGCTCGGTCGCGATGTTGACTTGATCATCGCTTCCTTTGAAACGCATCAGGACCCACTTCTGCTTTTGTCCACGATATTTCCCGCCCCACATCTTATGCACGATTTCATGCGGCAGATCGTAGTTCACCCAGTCGGTGGTCTCGGACTCAATCGTTACCAGATCAGTGGTCACACCCGTTTCTTCCCAAAGTTCACGCTTGGCAGCTTCGAGCGGCGTTTCCCCGTCGTCGATCCCGCCTTGCGGCATTTGCCAAGCGGGATCTTTCCAATCTTTGCGTTGACCAACGAAGACCTCGCCCTTTGCATTGGCGAGCATCACGCCAACGCAAGGACGATATGGGAGTTTCTCAATCTGTTCGGGCGTCACGGATTATTCCTTGGGGCCAAGGGCGCTTAGGCCTTTGAGGATGTCGATCGCATAAGCCAATTGATAATCCTGCTCGCGCAGCGCTGCGGTGGCTTCAGCCTTGGCAGCATCTTCTTCGATTTGACGGATTTCATCTTCGCTCAGGCTATCGTTATTCAGTGCGCCACGGAGATCAGCCTCCGAGCGGAACTTGGGCGTATCCTCTTCTTCGCCGGTCGTGGGCTGAGGAAGAGGCTGTTCCACAATAATGTCAGGCTGAATGCCGAGCGCTTGGATTGAGCGACCGGAAGGGGTGTAGTAGCGCGCAGTCGTCAGACGCATCGCCCCATCGCCTCGCAGAGGCATGACGGTTTGGACCGAGCCTTTGCCAAAGGACTTGGTGCCAATCACAATGGCGCGTCGATGATCCTGAAGCGCTCCAGATACGATTTCCGAAGCTGACGCAGACCCGCCGTTGATAAGAACAACAATCGGTTTGCCTTCTGCCAGATCCCCTTGGGTTGCGTTGAAACGCTCACCATCGTCGGAGTTACGACCACGTGTCGAGACGATTTCGCCAGCGTCGAGGAAAGCGTCTGCTACAAAGATCGCTTGGTTGAGCAAACCACCCGGGTTGTTGCGAAGATCTAGAATAACACCATTAACGTTGTCGATGCCGCCGGCCTCTTCGATTTGTTTCGCGATGCCGTCAGCTAGGTTGGGGAAGGTTTGATCATTGAACGTCGTGATACGCAGGACAACAGACTGACCCTCTGTACGCGCACGGACGGCGGTGAGCTTGATCGTGTCGCGGATGATCGAGACGTCAAAAGGTTCGGTGGTGCCTTCGCGCACTACGGTGATGATAATTTCGGACCCAATGGGGCCACGCATCAGCTCGACAGCTTCATCAAGGGTCAGGCCAAGGACGCTCTCGCCATCTACGGCAGTGATAAAGTCTCCAGCTAGAATGCCCGCTGCATCTGCTGGGGTGCCATCCATGGGAGACACAACTTTGACCCAACCTTCTTCTTGAGTGACTTCGATGCCGAGGCCGCCAAATTCACCGCGTGTCTGGACGCGCATGTCTTGTGCGTCATCGGGCGACAGATAGCTCGAATGCGGATCAAGCGAAGTCAGCATACCGTTAATCGCGGCTTCGATGAGGTCGGCTTCATCTACTTCTTCGACATATTGCGAGCGAATGCGTTCGAAGATGTCTCCGAAGAGATCGAGTTGCTCATAAACAGTGGTGTTCCGAGCCGATTCTTGCGCAAGGAGCGGTCCGGCAACCTGAGTGGTGAGCACAAGCCCTAGGATGGTTCCGGTCGCGGCTGCAATTGCAAATTTCTTCATTCTTCTACCTCATTCGACCGCGAACCATGTCGCGGGGTCAACGGGACTTTGCCCTTCTCTTACTTCGAGATAAAGCGTTTCCGTTGCTTTTACCGTGATACCTTCGCCAGTGTCGCTCAAAATATCGTCAACAGCCTCTGCGACGCCCCCCATTAGGCCTAACGGCGCACCTGCGGGAAGAACCTCGCCCACAATTCCAAAAGTTTCGGCCATTCCTGTCACGATAAAGAGCACATCGGCCGCTGGCTCGAGGACGACCACGTTGCCATAATCCAGCAGCTCGCCTTTGAACCGAAGAGTTGCCGCAATCGGAGCGGTGACAAGTGCGCGGGGACGCGCCGCAATGAGCAATCCAGGGCGAGAGACACCAGCAAGGTCCTCCTCGTTAAAGCGGCGCAAGAGGCGACCTTGTACGGGAAGTATGAGCGTGCCCTTCTGAGCCGATGCATCGGCGCTTGCTTCTGTTCCTTCAGTTGCAACAAGGCTGGAAGCGAAAGCGTCAAGAGTTTCGGCAGAGGCAATGATCAGAGCTGTCTGCACCGGATCTTCGATGTATTTCAACGGGAGATCGGTTCGGTCACTTATTGCGGCGCTAAGCTCAGCGCGAGCACTTTGGGCACCCTCCAGTCCCTTCTTGAGTGTCTCGGATGCGCCGTCTTCGAGCTGACGCAGGAGGGTCACTTCTTCGAACTGGGATTTGAGACGCGTAACCTCAGACTGGATTGCTGGGGTTACTTCGCTGATGATCATACCGCTCCGAGCGGTGCCGGTCGGACCACTCGGATGGAGCAACAAAAGCGGGCCGGGGCTGCGCTCCATCGTCTGCAAAACGCCCATCAGTTGCGCAACTTCATCCCGTTTTGCGTTAAGCTCGAGTTCGAGTGATTGCTGTCTGATCGCAGCGCTACGCAGGCCTTCGCGCATTGCGACCAAGCCGTCTTCATAGGCTTGGATCGTTTCAGTCAACGCGGCCACGCGATCGCGCGCGGAGCCGGCCTCTTGTAGCATGACAGAGGCGCTCTCAAGCCGCTTTGAGGCCGCAAGCGCGGCTTGTGCGGCTCCTTCCTGAGCTGAGGCTGGCACAGCGAGTAGAGCTATGGCGATGAACGCCGCACGTATCATTTTTCGATCAAGCTCCGACCGGTCATCTCTGGCGGAAGCTCAAGCCCCATTAGATCAAGAACTGTCGGAGCAAGGTCAGCGAGGCGGCCGTTGCGGAGTCTTGAGACTTTGGGCGCACCGAAGACTGCTACATTCACCAGATTGAGTGTATGCGCCGTATGCGCGCCGCCTGTTTCTGGATCGATCATCGTCTCGCAATTGCCGTGATCCGCAGTCAGGACCATCGCGCCGCCAACTTTTTCAAGCGCGGTGACGACGCGAGCGAGGCCTTGATCCACGGTCTCGCATGCTTTGATCGCGGCATCCAAATCGCCTGTGTGACCGACCATGTCAGGGTTGGCATAGTTCGTCACAATGAGGTCGTAGCCCTTTTCGATCGCCTTCACGAATGCATCGGTTACCTCTGGCGCTGACATCTCAGGTTGGAGATCGTATGTCGCGACGTTTGGCGATTTCGGCATGTGCCGATCTTCGCCCTCTTCAGGAGTTTCTTTGCCGCCGTTGAGGAAGAAGGTAACATGCGGATACTTCTCCGTCTCGGCGAGGCGGAACTGACTGAGACCATGTTTTGCAACCCATTCGCCGAGAGTGTTTACTATTTTGCGCTTTGGGAAAACGGTTTCGAGCCATGCGTTGTGAGCGGCAGAATATTCGACCATTCCAAGAAGAGCCGAAAGCGGTGCGAGTGGGCCTCGGTCAAAACCGTCAAAATCAGGGTTCGCGATAGCGGCGAGGATTTCGCGAGCGCGGTCGGCGCGGAAATTCAGGCAGAAGAAGCCATCGCCTTTTTTCACGCCAGTATAGTCTCCAATCACTGTCGCGGTGATGAATTCGTCTGTCTTTCCGATTTCATAAGACTGAGTAACAGCAGAGACTGCGTCGGATGCGTGACTGCCTGTACCGTTGATCATAGCGTCATATGCTGTGCTGACACGCTCCCAACGGTTGTCACGGTCCATCGCAAAGTATCGACCGATCACCGAAGCGATGGTCGCGCCCGCGGGCAGACGTTCAACAAGTTCTTGCATGAAGTCTTTGGCCGAAGACGGCGCAACATCGCGGCCATCGGTGATGGCGTGGACAACGACTTTGAGACCTTGGGCGGTCAAAGCTTCTGCTGCCGCGACCATGTGGTTGATGTGGCCGTGCACACCTCCGTCTGAAACGACGCCCATGATATGCGCAGCGCCGCCAGCAGTTTTCACCTTGTTGCCAAAGGTGATCAGCGCGGTGGTCTTGGCGAATGAACCGTCTTCGATGGAGAGATCAATCTGGCCAAGGTCCATTGCAACAATGCGACCTGCGCCAATGTTTGTGTGCCCAACCTCGGAATTACCCATTTGTCCGGTTGGCAAGCCAACATCAGGTCCATGCGTAATCACTTCGGCAGTTGGGCAGGTCGACATAATCCGGTCAAATGTCGGTGTGTTCGCAAGAAGCGGCGCGTTACCCGTGCGATCGTCTCGCTTGCCCCAGCCATCAAGAATACAAAGAACTACGGGTTTGGGTCGGCTCATAACAACGCTCCTTCTGCTCGCGCTTCTCATAGCGTAAGGTGGTTGGGCTTGGAACACTTCAAAGGATGTTTTGGCCAAAAATGGCCGTTATCCAGATCCGATAAGCGCACCAGCAGCGAATACCAAGGCACCGCCCAACACAACTTGGAAAGCTGCGCGAAGGAAAGGCGTGTCCATATAGCGGTTCTGGATCCACGCGATGGCCCAAAGTTCAATAAAGACCACGACAAAGGCGATAAACGTCGCTGTCCAGAAATGTGGGATCAAATAGGGAAGCGCGTGACCAAAGCCGCCGATTGCGGTCATAACGCCTGCGGAAATACCGCGCTTAATCGGAGAGCCACGGCCCGAGAGTTGACCGTCATCAGAGGCGGCTTCTGTGAAGCCCATCGAAATGCCCGCACCGACAGATGCAGCAGCTCCAACAAGGAAGGTGGTCCATGTATCCTGAGTTGCGAAAGCCGTCGCAAAAATCGGAGCAAGGGTAGAGACGGAGCCGTCCATTAGGCCTGCGAGACCAGGCTGAACCCAAGTCAAAATGAACTGACGATGTGCGGTTTGGTGCTCGGTATCTCGTGTCTCGCTATCAAGGTGGGACTCCTCCAGCTTGTTCGCTGTGTAAGTGTGTCCAGCCTCAGCTGCGGCTAAATCGCCGAGTAGCTTGCGGGTCGCAGCGTCCTGAGTGTTCGCCGCGGCCATACGATAAAAGCGCTCGGCGTCCTGCTCCATCTTTTCGGCTTCCTCACGCATACGCATGAGACCGAGGTTTTCGACGAGCCAGATCGGTCGACGCGCATAAAAACCAGAAACGTGTTCGCGGCGTATGAGGGGGATAACATGACCGAAACGACGTGTGTGAAGGTCTATGAGGCGGCGGCGATGGTCATCCTCTTCTTCGGCCATGTCGTCGAAAATTGCGGCAGATGCAGGGAATTCCTCGCGCAAGCGCTCTGCATACATGCGGTAAATGCGTGCGTCGTCTTCTTCGGATGAGATAGCGAGTGCCAAGATTTCTTGTTCGCTCAGATCTTTGAAACGGCGACGAGATTGGAAACCGGGGATCATGACTGGCTCCTTTTAGAATGATTCTAAAATAGCCCCGAACAAATTGGATGCAAGCGGAATGCGAAAGGGCGGGGATGGTCCCCGCCCTATCAACTTAGTAAACGACAACAGATCGGATCGACTCGCCTGCGTGCATAAGATCAAACCCCTTGTTGATGTCATCTAGAGGCATCGTGTGGGTGATCATCGGATCGATCTCGATCTTTCCATCCATGTACCAATCAACAATCTTTGGAACATCTGTGCGTCCACGAGCGCCGCCAAAAGCGGTGCCGCGCCAGCTACGTCCCGTGACCAGTTGGAACGGACGGGTGCTGATCTCGGCTCCAGCGGGGGCAACGCCGATAATGATCGACTCACCCCAGCCCTTATGGGCGGATTCGAGAGCTGTCCGCATAACGTTCACGTTGCCGGTTGCGTCGAAGGTGTAGTCCGCGCCGCCACGGGTCAACTCGACAAGGTGACCAACGAGATCACCTTTTACTTCGCTTGGGTTTACAAAGTCTGTCATGCCGAAGCGCTTGGCCATTTCGACTTTTCCTGGGTTCAGGTCAACGCCCACGATCTGGTCCGCACCAGCGAGACGAAGGCCCTGAATGACGTTGAGACCAATACCGCCCAAGCCGAAAACGATCGCACGGCTTCCGAGCTCGACCTTGGCGGTGTTGATCACAGCACCAATCCCAGTGGTTACACCGCAACCGATATAACAAATCTTCTCGAACGGAGCGTCTTTGCGCACTTTGGCCAGCGCGATTTCTGGAAGAACGGTGTGATTAGAAAATGTCGAGCAACCCATGTAGTGCAAGATTGGTGTGCCATCGAGCATCGAGAAACGACTCGTGCCGTCTGGCATGAGGCCCTGACCCTGTGTCGAACGGATCGACTGGCAAAGGTTGGTCTTGGGGTTGAGGCAATATTCGCACTCACGGCACTCGGGCGTGTAGAGCGGTATCACATGATCGCCCGGCTGTAGCGAGGTCACGCCAGGGCCAACTTCAAGAACAACGCCTGCGCCCTCGTGCCCGAGAATTGCAGGGAACATGCCCTCCGGATCAGCGCCTGACAGTGTGAATTCATCGGTGTGGCAAATGCCAGTGGCTTTGATTTCGACTAGAACTTCGCCGGCCTTTGGACCTTCCAAGTTTACTTCCATGATCTCGAGCGGTTTGCCTGCTCCAAGTGCTACTGCTGCACGCGTTCTCATGTAACTCTCCTCGTTTAAGTTGGCGCTACGGTAGCGTCCAACTTGGAAAGCTCAATCTCTAGTGTCTGTTGTTTTGTCGAAATTAGGCTAGAATCTGTCAAAATGTTTCACTGAAAGGAAATGATTTTGCGTAAGTTTCTGATCCTGCCTGTTTTCCTTGCTGCCTGTACGGGTGGTTATGTTCCGCCCGAGGTTCCTGCATCGCCGCAGCCTTCGAGCGACTTGTCACTCCCCGCTCTTGATACCTGTGAGGCTGGGAATTTCGCTGGCCTCATTGGTCAGCCAGCGACTGAACTTGAAAAGGTTCTTATTATGCGGATGGTTCGTGTCATCCGGCCTGGCGACGCAGTCACGATGGACATGCGCGCCGAGCGGATCAACTTCGAGGTTTCTGGGGATGAGACCATCGAACGGATCTTTTGCGGTTAAGCATCCGAGGTAAACCTGACACGGCGTTCTGGGTGGGGGCTTTTACGCCGTGCCAGGACTTACTTCGTATGGTTGTGTTTTAGGGGTTTAATGCGGCCATAAAGAGAATGAAAAAGGGAAAGGTCGGGGAAAGATTGGGGCAATTTTGTGGCTCGTGCTTATCCATCTTCTTGATTTGAGAAACAAAAGGCGCAAATCTTTATAGAATGAGCATACAGCCACCCATTCCGTTCCCTGACCCCAACGAGCAAGTCGCGTTCCATAGAACCGAGCTTGGGATCATACTTGGCCTTTATGGCCGTATGGTCGCGGCAGGCGAGTGGAGAGACTACGGAATTTCTACACTCAAGGACTTGGCCGTTTTCGCAGTCTTCCGCCGTACAGCGGAAAACCCGCTCTATCGAATTGAAAAACGCCCTAAGCTTCGGAACAGGCAAGGCCAGTATAGTGTTGTCAGCATGGAAGGTCAGGTTCTCAAGCGTGGGAACGATCTCAAGCAGGTGCTTAGTGTATTGGAGCGCAAGTTGATTAGGATCGTTGATTAATTAAAGGCGCCTGATCGCGATTACTTCTCCGTCGCCCTGAGCCGCAATACGAAGTCGCGCATTTTGGAACGGCTCATATCTAACCGCCATATGATGTGCATTCGCGTGGATCAGTGTTTCGTCGTCTACCATCATAGCGACGTGACCTTTCCAGAAAACCAAATCCCTTCGCATCGGTAGGCCGGGTGCATCCGCGCCAATCGAAAGTTGCATGTCGCTGTCGGCAGGGCAGTCGATATTGCACGCATGTAGCGACGCCTGAACGAGTCCCGAGCAATCGATGCCATGCGTTGAATTTCCGCCCCAAAGGTAAGGTACTCCGAAATGAAGCGCAGCTACAGTTGCGGGGTCACTCAGCGGCATGTCGATTTGCCGAAGGTGGCTCTTCGGAATAAATCCGATCGTCGTTTCCCAAAACTTGCGGTGCTCGAAAACGACCGCGACTCGCGCTCCAAAATTCAGCATCGCATTTTCGCGAGTTTTGAAGTCTGGTTCTGGATAGACGTGAGTTGCGAAAGTTTGCACGAAATGCGTGGGCGCTTGTACCGAACCAAGTGTCGATGTTTCCACATAGCCCACGTATCCATCCCGTTCAGAACGAACAAAACTCCAGCCATTTTGTGCTTCGAAAACGCGAACCTGCGCACCAAGCAAGAGCTGTCGATCCCGCATGCCATCTGGAGATTCGCGGAGGTCAACAATCGGCCGTGTGATCGAAAGCACTTCTCCTTCGACAAAACGGTTGGCGCTGACTTTTCCTTGCAGTTCGATTGCCGCGACGCGTCCATTTGTGGCGGTAATTCTGCGGTCCATCACAACCCTAGCATCTGTGGCAATGCCTCAAGTATCGCCCGCGCCCCTTGTCCGACGCCGCCTTTGGGTCGTGCGGGCGCAGCGCTTGGGTTCCAGCCGTAGATGTCAAAATGCATATAAGGCGTGTTGCCAGCAAATCGGCGAAGGAAGAGTGCTGCGGTGATTGAGCCAGCGAAGCCACCAGAAGGGGCATTATCAAGATCGGCGATCGCTGGTTCGATCATTTTCTCGTAGGGCGCGTGAAATGGCATCCGCCAGACTGGGTCTTTAACCAACGCAGCACTGCGAGACAGAGCGTCTGCATGTTCGTCGTTGTCGGTGTAAAAAGGAGCAAGGTCGGGGCCCACGGCAACTCGAGCCGCTCCCGTAAGTGTGGCCATCGAAATCATAAGATCTGGGCTATCCTCGGCACCGTAGGCGAGTGCGTCAGCAAGTACGAGCCGTCCCTCGGCATCAGTGTTGTTAATTTCAATTGTTTTACCATTTCGTGCGGTAAGTACGTCACCTGGCCGGAATGCATTGCCTGAAATGGAATTCTCGACGGCTGGAATGAGGACGCGCAACTGAAGTTTGAGCCCTAGAGCCATGATCATGTGGGCAAGGCCAAGAACGGTTGCAGCGCCTCCCATGTCCTTTTTCATAAGGCCCATTGAGCTTGATGGTTTGATATTCAGGCCGCCGGTATCGAAACAAACTCCCTTGCCAACGAGGGTAAGTTTCGGTCCCGAGTTGCCCCATGTCATATCAATCAAACGGGGCGCTCGGTCAGAGGCTCGGCCAACTGTGTGAACAAGAGGGAAATTTTGCTCGAGCAATGCATCGCTATCGATAACACAAATTTCCGCGCCGTGCTCGTGTGCGAGCGAGCGTGCAGCCTGTTCAAGCTCTTCCGGCCCCATCTGCGCCGAAGACGTGTTTATCAAGTCGCGTGTTAGGTATTCGCCTTTGGAAATTGCTTCGATTTTGTCCGCATCAATCCCTTTTGGAGCAATAAGGCGCGCTTTGTTGGGTGCGAGTGATTTATATTTATCGAAGACATAGCTTTCCAGAAGCCAACCCAACGCCGCTTCTTCTAGGTCGCGTTGATCAATGCGGCTAACGATCGAGTAATCGCCTTCGGGTAATTTACCCGCTCCATTTGCCGCCCAGAACCGTCCTGAATTGCGCGAAGTCTCGTTTCCAAGACCAATTAGAGCATGTTCAATTTTACCCTCAGAATTCGGGAGCGCGATCACTGAACCCGATGATGCCTTGTATTCATTCAGTCTCGCCCATGTGCGTGCAGTCTCAGTCAGGGTGTTCAATGTCACGTCTAGTGTCTCGGGGGTCACGATTGAAAGAGGAATGGCTGCAGTATCAGCAGGGGCAAATTTCAAGACAGATCTCCTTGGTGCGAGTTACCCTTACAGTATCTGACTCTTTCACGCCTTCAAGTGGCTCCGCCTTGGTCTGACCAGATCTCAGTCATTGACGGTTCTGTCACCCTCTTGAGACGAGCAAAAATAGCATTGAGCGAGGTTGGATTGCTATGAGCTGCATCGCAAATATGGCTGGCGACTGTGCCCACGGTTCCAAGACCGATGTCATTTGCTAAGTCTGCGAGATCGCGAGCGAGTACTGCGACCAGTTCATTTTGATGTGCCGAAATCGCTCGGTTAATGCGTTCTAGCAGTCGTCCAATATTTTCAAGGACGTTGCAGATGTGTTCCTCAGCATGTTGGTTGCCCATATCATGATAAAGTTGCCGTATGGGAGCGGGATCAAATTTGATTTGATCATGGAACCTAAGCACACCGATGGTGTTAATCGGGGATTGCGGGGCGATTTGGATGGTGTCGAGTTTTTGCATGCACCAGAGGTACAGTGAGTTTGGTTCCTAACCTCTTTATCAGTGAGACATTTTATCCCTCGAATTTCCCGAAAATCCGCCATATTAACGATGAAACTGCGACAGGGGATATGACATGAAATTTGCCAAACCACTGCCTGAGTATCTTGTCCGCCGGTATGCAGGCTGGAAAGCTACCACGCACTCTGAAAACAAGGCGTGGTACCGTCGTCTTGCGGATGAAGGTCAACGCCCACGCGCCATGGTCATTTCATGCTGTGATAGCCGTGTGCACGTAACATCAATATTTGGCGCGGATCAGGGCGAATTCTTTATTCACCGCAATATTGCCAACCTTGTCCCCCCCTATAAGCCCGATGGTCTTCAGCACGGTACTTCTGCTGCGGTGGAATACGCGGTTACGGCACTCAAAGTGGCGCATCTTATCGTCCTTGGCCATTCTGGCTGCGGCGGCGTTAAGGGCTGCTACGACATGTGCACCGGACATGCGCCAGAGCTCGAAGAGGAATCAAGTTTTATTGGACGTTGGATGGACATCCTGCGTCCGGGCTTTGATCGCCTCAAGGATGGGGATGAGGAAACTCGGACACGTGATCTCGAAAAAGAAGCTGTCTTGGTTTCACTTGAAAACTTGATGAGCTTTCCATTTGTTGCGGAGGCCGTTGAAAACGGCGAACTGAGCCTGCATGGTCTATGGAATGATATCGGTGATGGTACGCTTGAATGCTATCATCCAGGGTCGGGAACATTCGACGCGATTTGACCTAATTTCGGGGCCGATGCACAAGGGAACGTTCGGCCCCGAAAATTTAAATTCTTAAACTAGGATTGTGAACTTGCATCCGCATTTGCGGCGCGTTCAGCTTTTACCTTTAGAGCTGTGATGCGGCCGAGGCGCGCCTTGGAAGCAAGATTCATTAACATTTTCCACAATTTAATCTTAAATTTTCTTCCGAAGACCGGCGACGGTTGGTTGGGGGGAAGCCGCCGCCGGACCGAGGAAGTTGGTTTGCAACGGTACCGGATTGGGACAGCCCCGCTACAAGTCAAAGATACTCGTTTGGGTGGAAATATTCCTGTTCACAATTGTATTAAGGGAGAGTTCAAAGGGTGGTTGTTGCTATCCAATTGGGTGGATTTGTCCAAAATTTTTAAACGTAATGGTTGTGTTTCGAGATATTGGCCGCTCAAAACAAAAAAGCCCCACCGATAGGCGAGGCTTTTCAAAATGATTCTATCGGGGCGATTAACCCTTTTTCAGGCAACGCTGACCAAGAACTTCTGCGATCTGTACCGCGTTAAGTGCGGCGCCTTTGCGGAGGTTGTCCGAAACGCACCAGAAGTTGATGCCGTTTTCGACAGTCACGTCCTGACGGATACGGCTGATGAAAGTCGCATAGTCGCCAACGCATTCGATCGGCGTGACGTAGCCACCAGCTTCGCGCTTGTCGATCACCATGATACCTGGAGCTTCGCGAAGAATGTCGGTCGCTTCTTCCCAGTCAAGGAACTCTTCGAACTCAACGTTGATCGATTCAGAGTGACCTACGAAAACAGGAACGCGCACGCAGGTTGCGGTCAGCTTGATGTTCTTGTCGAGGATCTTCTTGGTCTCGGTGACCATCTTCCACTCTTCTTTCGTGTCGCCGCTATCAAGGAACACGTCGATGTGCGGGATCACGTTAAAGGCGATCTGCTTGGGATAGACGGAGGGCGCGACTTCCTGACCGGGAACATACATGCCCTTGGTCTGGTTCCAAAGCTCGTCGATGGCCTCTTTTCCGGTGCCCGATACCGACTGGTAGGTCGAGACGACAACGCGCTTGATCTTGGCGCGATCATGTAGCGGCTTGAGCGCCACAACCATCTGAGCGGTTGAGCAGTTCGGGTTCGCGATGATGTTCTTCTTGGTGTAGCCGACGACGGCGTCGGCGTTCACTTCGGGAACGATCAGCGGCACATCGGGGTCATAGCGGTAGAGTGACGAGTTATCAATGACGACACAGCCCTGACCGGCTGCCAGCGGAGCGTATTTCTTGGTCGCATCCGAACCGATAGCAAAAAGAGCAATGTCCCAGCCGGTAAAGTCGAATGCATCCAAGTCTTGGGTTTTCAAAGTTCGCTCGCCAAAGCTGACTTCGGTCCCCAGCGACTTGCGGCTTGCAAGTGCGGCGATCTCATCGACCGGAAACTCGCGCTCGGCGAGGATGTTCAGCATTTCGCGGCCCACGTTACCCGTGGCGCCAACGACGACGACTTTGTAGCCCATTGGCCTTGCTCCTTGGTTTAAACGCGCGCCGTATACTGGCAAAGCGCTCCAAGTAAAAGAGGCTTGTCAGTCTGTGCGGTCTTTGGCGAAGAGATAAATCACCAATCCGACCCCAATTAGTCCCGCGAAACACCAGAAAAGAAGGCTGTATGCATCGGCTGGTGAGTTTGTGGAGGATTTAAACGACTCAAAAAGCGGACGAGTTGCGAACTGGCTCAGACCTACCGATCCAATGGAGAACAGGTTCACGAGCGTAACACCGCGACCTGTCAGGTGAGGCGGGAAGAAGCCGCGCGCATGCGCAACAATCATAGGGAACGATGCGCCGAAAAAGCCGACGATGGCCAGAAGGACTGTTGCGGCTACAATCCCGCTCGAGGGGAAAAGCGCGAGCCCGATGAGACCGAGCATCCCGATGAAATTGCCGCCCCAGATCACCCATTTGCGCGTACCAAAGAGACGATCCATCGGTCCGTACGCAAAGTTGCCTGCGATCATGGCTAGACCCATCGCAAGTGTAATGTTGCCGATGGTTGCGGTGTCGGCACCTAGAACAGAAGCTGCGTAGGGGCCGGACCAGAGGCCGCGAATACCCGCCGCGGGTATGTAGTTTACGGCGACCATCACAAAGATCGGCCAGAGTACGGGCATCTTCAAAAGATCAAGCAGCGAACCACGGTGTGCGGTTTCTACCTTTTCAGGGTCTTTGATTGTGAAGAACAGAACGATTGCCACGACGACCGTTGCCACGGCAACGATCATCATTGTTTCCCGCCATCCAATTGCTTCAACGGCCCATGCGGTTGGGGCTGAGCTCGCAATATTACCAAGGGAACCAAAGCCAAGCGTTGCCCCTGCGAGCGTCGCGAACATTGCTGGCGGAAAAACACGGGCGAATATGAAATAAGAAGCCATGAGGACGGGCGAGCAGCCTACGCCGATCAGGCCCATTGCAACGTTCACGTGCCAAGGTTCGCTTGCCATGCTGAACACCATTGCGCCGCCCCCAGCTGCGAGACCGAGCAAGAGTGAAGTCGTGATCCGTGGCCCGACCCGATCAAGTGCTTCGCCTACTGGAATTTGCATCAGCGCGAAGATGACGAACCACGTTCCAAGCGCTGTCGAAAGGCTTTCTGGCGTTACGCCAATATCGGAAGATAATACCCCAGAAAAAACAGCCAAGAACGCTCGATAAAACTGGCTCAATCCGTATGCAACGATAAGTACAATAAGGCCTAGGCGCATTCGAAGGCTCCTCCCCGAAACTTCGTATTCACTTCGAATTAGCGCAGTTTTTTCAAAGCGCCCGTTCTTTCACGACAGCATCCCAGTCTTTTTGCGACAAGCAATAGCATTTCCAATCTTTTGCGGGTCCGCCGATTTCGAGGGAAGCATCGTATTGGAATTTGGCACCTAGTTTTGACGTCGCCTTTTGCGAGCGAAAATTGTCAGGTGCGATATGAAACCAAATCTCATCAAAGTACCCAAATGCATATTCATGCATGAGCCGCTTCATCGCAAAATTGGTCGCGCCACCCCAACGGCTATTGGTCAAGAACGTGAAGCCGATAGAGATGCTGTTTTCGTGATCGGGTGCTGGATAAAAGCTTGAGGTCCCGATGATCTCATTCGTAGAGGCGTCTCGAATGGCAAGTGCGGTTCCGGTACCGAGAAGAAAATCGAAGTAAGGATGAAAGACTTCAGGCTTATAGCGCTCTTTAGCCGGATGACCTGCCCAGACCTCTGGATGAGCCGCGGCAGCAAAGAGCCCCTCTCGGTCGCTTTCACACAGAGGTGAAAGAGCAATTCCATAGCCTGAGATTGTTGGCTGAGCGTCAAACACGGTCATTCGAATAGTCCTTTGTATTGATCTCTCAGAGCTGCCTTCTGGACCTTGCCCATCGTATTGCGCGGGAGTGCATCAATCAGGATCAGTTTCCGAGGCTGCTTGAAGCGGGCAAGGCGGTTGCCAAGGTTAAGCTGGATCGAGTCTAGGTCGGGCTTTTCATTATTCTTAGCAACAATAATGCCCACAGTTGCTTCACCCAAATCAGGATGAGGCACACCTATCACTGCGCTTTCCAGCACTCCATCTTGCGTGTCGAGCGCTTCTTCGACCTCTTTGGGGTAGATGTTGAAGCCGCCGGAAATCACAAGATCCTTGGCGCGTCCAACGATTGTGACATAGCCATCTTCGGCCTGCTGGGCGAGGTCACCGGTGATGAAGAAACCATTTTCGCGCAGTTCTTCACGCGTTTTCTCGGGCATCTGCCAGTAGCCTTGGAATACGTTCGCACCGCGCACTTCCAACGTGCCAATCTCTCCGCGCGGGAGCTCGTTTCCGTCGGTGTCGCATACCTTTACTTCAACACCTGGAAGGGGGAGTCCGACGGTTCCTGGGCGTCGATCACCGTCATAAGGATTGGACGTATTCATATTGGTCTCGGTCATGCCGTAGCGTTCGAGAATCTTGTGCCCCGTCCTATCGAAGAAGCGTCGATGTGTTTCAGCAAGGAGTGGCGCCGAGCCCGAAACAAACAGACGCATATTGCGGGCGAGTTCCTGGGTGAAGCGCGCATCGCCGAGAAGTCGGGTATAGAATGTCGGCACACCCATCATGGACGTGGCCGTGGGCATCCACTTGATCAGTGCATCCACATCGAGGCGCGGAAGAAAAATCATCGCTCCGCCGGTTAAGAGCGAAATATTAGTTCCGACAAAAAGCCCGTGTGTGTGGAAAATCGGGAGCGCATGCAAAAGCACATCATTTTCGGTGAAGCGCCATTCCGAGCAAAGAACCTCAGCGTTTGAGAGAAGATTGCGCTGTGACAACATCGCACCTTTTGAGCGGCCCGTTGTGCCAGAAGTGTAAAGGATTGCAGCGAGATCGTTCTCGTCCCGGTCAACAGTCCGAAAATCTTCAGGCTTTCCGGCAGCTTTGGCAGCGAGCGAGCCATCGCCATTTGCATCGAGGGTGAGGAACTTTGCGCCATAGCGCGCGGCCACGTCGGACAGGTTTCCGGACTTGTCTGGATCGCCGATCAGAAGCCCCGCACCAGAGTTCGACACGAAGTAATCAACCTCATGCGCGGTATAGGCGGTGTTCAAAGGGAGAAAGACAAGGCCGGATTGCGCACAAGCCGCATAGACAGCAAGTGCATTCGGCGACTTTTCAACTTGGAGCGCGACACGATCGCCTGCTTTAAGGCCGAGTTCTGAAAAGGCATGAGCATATCTTGCTGCGAGCTTCAAAAATCGCCCGTGACTAAATCGCGATCCGTCCTCGAGGATGAGGAACGTGGAATTCTTTCCAATGTGGCGACCAAACAGGCGGTCGAAAAGCGGATTGCTCATTGTGCCCTCTAAACTAACTCGAGGGCGAATATCCTGAACATTTCGGCCAAAACAAGGCTCTTTGCGGCGATGGCGTCAAAGAGCCCTACTGTGTCGTCCTTCGGGCATCGCATATGCGTCCACTTCCTGAGCGCAAAGTCGTGCGATCAAACGTGCGCTTTCATTGAGCTTGATGACGCCGTCCTTGATCTCAAGTAGGTCATGAAACCGCTCGCGCATTGCTGCTGTCATTGAAAAGACCTCGCTCACAGACTTGTTGTGCTTTGCCGCAAGTGAATTGCAGTCGAGCGCAAACTGGCACATCAAACTTTCGATCATGTCCGATCGCAAATGGTCGTCAGCCGACATTGTGTGACCCCGTTCGGTCGCGAGATGACCGTCTTCGATGAATTGCGCGTATTTAGAAGAGGCCGACACGTTCTGTGCAAAACCTTGAGGGTAACGCGAAATTGCCGAGGCACCCATCCCGATGAGCACGTCTGACGTATCATCAGTGTAACCCTGGAAATTGCGCCGCATCATATGCTCGCGGTTCGACTCCGCGAGGCTATCTTGGGGGCGGGCATAGTGGTCAATGCCGATCTCTTCATATCCGTCCCACATAAAAAGCTCGCGGGCTGTATCGAATAACTCTAGCCGTTGCTCCGCATTTGGCAATTCTTCGGCTGGGATCATTACCTGACGTTTTGCCATCCAAGGCACATGGGCATAGCCATAAAGCGCAACACGGTCAGGGTTGAGCGACAAAACGCGTTGCACACTATCAGCCATGCGTTGCTTGGTCTGAAACGGCAAGCCGTAAAGAATGTCCATGTTTAACGAACTAATGCCAGCCGAACGCAGCATTTCAACGACACGCCGCGTTTCTTCAAAGCTCTGATCGCGGCCGATAGACTGCTGAACCACAGGGTCAAAATCCTGCACCCCAATGGACGCACGGGTCATGCCGATTTCGGCAAGCGCATCAATGCGTGCTTGGTCGACTTCGGTTGGGTCAATCTCGACTGAGAATTGAAGATCCTTGGCAAGAGGACGAAACGCCCGAACAGCGGCACCGAGTTCGCGGATCATGTAAGGCGGAAGAAGCGTAGGTGTGCCACCGCCAAAGTGAATTTGGCTGATCACAACATCGTCGCGCAGGGATTTACTGACCAGCGCGAGTTCTTTCTTTAAGAGGGCAAGATAAGGCACCAACGGACGATCTGTAGACGTGCCTTGGGTGCGGCATGCACAGAACCAGCAAAGCCTACGACAATAGGGAATATGGAAGTAAAGCGAAATGCGTGCACCTGATGGAATCGCGCTTATCCACTCTGCCGTTGTCGCCGGGGCGACATCATTGGAAAAGTGGTTGGCAGGCGGATAGCTTGTATAGCGTGGCGCACGAGCGTCAAATAGTCCTAACTCACGGAGTCTTTCATGAGAAACCATTGCATATCCTTAGGTAAAATGGATTAAGGTGAAGGCACTTCATGCGTGAATTGAGGGTCACAGTTTGAACATTCCATTGACCAATGAAATCCATTGCGGTGAGTGCCCAATCCGCCATAGGGCGGTTTGTGCGAAGTGCGATGGCGACGAGCTCGAAAAGCTTGAAGCGATCAAATATTATAGAACCTACGAGGCTGGTCAGACGATCGCCTGGGCCGGCGATGAAATGAGCTTTCTCGGTTCGGTCGTGCGCGGTGTCGCGACTTTGAGCCAAACGTTGGAAGATGGCCGCACCCAGATGCTTGGCCTTTTGCTTCCTTCCGACTTTATCGGTCGTCCGGGCAGGAACGCATCGGCATACGACGTAACCGCGATCAGCGAGGTCACACTCTGCTGTTTTCGTCGTCGCCCCTTCGAGCAATTGATGGCAGTCACGCCGCACGTGGCCGAGCGTCTTTTGGATATGACCTTGGACGAGCTTGACGCTGCGCGTGAGTGGATGCTCATCCTTGGCCGCAAGACTGCTCGGGAAAAGATTGCGAGCCTTCTGACTATCATCGCGCGCCGCGAGTCCACTTTGTCGATGAGCAACCTTAAGGGCCAAATCGAGATCAATCTTCCGCTGACCCGCGAGTCGATGGCTGATTATCTTGGTCTTACTCTCGAAACGGTAAGCCGCCAAATTTCCGCGCTCAAGCGCGAAGGCGTCATCACCCTCGACGGTAAACGCAAGATCCTTGTCGAGGACTTCGAAGCGTTGCTTGCCGAAACTGGCGACGACATGGATGGTGGGTTTGTCGCCTAATCCTGCGGGTAACGGGCCAAGGTGCATTAATGCGCCATGATCAAAGGTAACTTCGAGTTCTCGAGCATGTCTCGTGTCGCTCCGCCCAAAATGGACTCGCGAAAACGCGAATGACCATAGGCACCCATAACAATTGCATCTGCTGAATGCTCGATTGCAAATCGCGTAACGACTTCGGAAATGCGTGGCATCGTGCGCGCAAGGATAGAGACCTCTGCTTTGACGCCGTGACGCGCGAGCATCAAGCAAATCGCTCCACCAGGATCGGAGCGCTCGGGCGAATGCGCAGGTGGGTCAACCATAACGATATGAACACGGCTCGCTTGTTTGAGCGCGGGCAGCGCCGCTCGAATAGCCGCGAAAGATTCGGTGCTTTCATTCCACGCAACAACGACCTGACGAAACGGTACGCCAGAGAGAACCGTTCCTTGCGGAACGACAAGAACTGGCGCGCCTGAGCCGAATAATTCAGCTTCAAACACTGTGACATGCAAGGGGTTCTTCTCGCTGCCGTAGGGCTTTGCCGAGATCACGAGATCAGAATACCGCGCAAGTCGCGCGACCATCGCTTCGATCCCCATTTGTGGTACGATGCTGGGCACGACTGCGACTGGGCCATAATCTTTGGGCAAAAGTTCGGTCGCCCATTTAGCGAGCTCGTCCGCCGTTTTGCGAGCATCCTCTAGTGCGCTGATCGCGAGGCTGGCAGCGCTCCCGATTGGAACTGCCTCAAAACGAGCCGGATCGATTCCGATACATTGAACATCGAGATGAGCTTTGTTTGCGACGGCAATATTAAAAGCACTCATAAGTGCGTCGTGATCAGCTTCTTGATCCGTGATTACGACCGAAATCGTTTTGTAAGCCATCGGTCACTCTCCCAAGTCGATGCTAGGCGTGGGGGAAGGAATCCCCCAAATGTTCACAAGAAAAACGCCTAACAGAGCTAACGCCCGAAAAACTTGACATGGATCAAGGCAGCGACCTCTCGCGAATGTGAAACCCCTTCTCAGAGCTGAACAACCTGCGCACGATTCTGCGTGGGAAAAATAAGGGAACGCTTGTTATGTGGGATTGGATCAAGATCGTGGCCTTGGGCATTATTGCCTTGCTGGCCGCACTCGCCGCGAACTTCGCGCGCGACCTGGCGTATCAGGTCCACGCGTTGATCGTGATGGCCGTCGCTGCTGGCATGTTCATTTGGACTGTCCGCCGCACCGGTGAACCGTCGGTGCCTGCGCCGACCGGTTATAATGATGGCGTCATTCGTTATGGTGTTATCGCAACTGCATTTTGGGGCCTAGCCGGTTTTCTGGTTGGCACCTTTATCGCTTTTCAGTTGGCTTTTCCGGCACTGAATTTCGAATTTCTTCAGGGCTACGGCAACTTTGGCCGTCTTCGCCCGCTGCACACGTCGGCAGTGATCTTTGCTTTCGGTGGTAACGCTCTGATCGCAACGTCGTTCTACATTGTGCAGCGCACCTCGGCGACCCGCCTTTGGGGCGGCAACCTTGGTTGGTTTGTGTTCTGGGGCTACAACCTCTTCATCGTTCTGGCGGCGACGGGCTATCTGCTTGGCGCGACCCAGTCGAAAGAATACGCAGAACCCGAATGGTATGTCGACCTTTGGCTGACCGTTGTTTGGGTTGCCTATCTTGCCGTTTTCCTCGGCACGATTATCAAGCGTAAAGAGCCGCACATCTATGTTGCGAACTGGTTCTTCCTGTCGTTCATCGTGACTGTGGCTATGCTCCACGTCGTGAACAACCTCGTTGTTCCTGTGTCGATCTTCGGTTCGCGCTCGGTTCAAGTGATGGCAGGTGTTCAGGATGCGATGACCCAGTGGTGGTATGGCCACAACGCTGTGGGCTTCTTCCTGACCGCAGGCTTCCTTGGCATGATGTACTACTTCGTGCCTAAGCAGGCCGAACGCCCCGTCTTCTCGTACAAGCTGTCGATCATCCACTTCTGGGCGCTGATCTTCCTTTACATCTGGGCTGGCCCTCACCACCTCCACTACACCGCGCTTCCCGACTGGGCTTCGACCCTCGGTATGGTGTTCTCGATCATCCTCTGGATGCCGTCGTGGGGTGGTATGATCAACGGTCTGATGACGCTCTCGGGCGCATGGGACAAGATCCGCACCGACCCGATCATCCGTATGATGGTCTTCTCGCTGGGCTTCTATGGTATGTCCACCTTCGAAGGTCCGATGATGTCGATCCGCGCGGTGAACTCGCTGTCGCACTACACCGACTGGACCATCGGTCACGTCCACTCTGGCGCTCTTGGCTGGAACGGCATGATCACCTTCGCAGCGCTCTACTTCCTGACGCCGCGCCTCTGGGGTCGCCAGTCGCTCTATAGCCTCAAGCTTGTGAGCTGGCACTTCTGGCTCGCCACCATCGGTATCGTGCTCTACGCCGGTTCCATGTGGGTCACGGGCATCATGGAAGGTCTGATGTGGCGTGAAGTCGATGCGCAGGGCTTCCTCGTGAACTCCTTCGCCGACACGGTAAGTGCGAAATTCCCGATGTATGTCGTTCGCGGCATGGGCGGGGTGCTCTATCTCACCGGCGCGATCATCATGTGCTACAACCTGTGGATGACTGCCTTCAGCAAGCGCGTGCCTGCTGCAGTCGCCACCCCCGCAGAATAAGGAGAACTGATTATGGGTATCCTTGATCGCCATAAGGTTCTTGAGAAAAACGCCACTCTGCTGCTTATCGGTAGCCTTGCAGTGGTCACCATCGGCGGGATCGTTGAAATCGCTCCGCTGTTCTATCTGGAAAACACCATCGAGGATGTAGAGGGCGTTCGCCCCTACTCTCCGCTGGAACTGGCAGGTCGTGAGATCTACATCCGTGAAGGTTGCTACGTCTGTCACAGCCAGATGATCCGTCCGATGCGTGACGAGGTCGAGCGTTATGGTCACTATAGTCTCGCGGCTGAATCTAAATATGACCACCCCTTCCAATGGGGGTCAAAGCGGACTGGTCCTGACCTTGCTCGTGTGGGTGGTCGCTATTCTGACGAATGGCACGTTGACCACCTTACCGATCCGCAGTCGGTTGTGCCGGAATCGGTCATGCCCAAGTATGGCTTCCTTTCGAATGCTGTAATTGAGCCGACCTACATCACCGACCTGATGGAGACGCACGCGATTGTGGGCGTTCCCTACTCCGAAGAGATGATCGCAGAGGCTCAGGCCGACTTCCTTGTGCAAGTCGATCCCGACGGCGACTACGATGGTCTGGTCGAACGTTATCCGGGTGCAGTGGTAAGCAACTTTGATGGCCAAGAAGCCGTGACCGAAATGGACGCGCTTATTGCATATCTTCAGATGCTTGGCACGCTGGTCGACTTCTCGACCTTCACCCCTGACGCAAGCCGGTAAGGGAGGGCGTGATGAACTATCACATCCTACGTGAAATCGCAGATAGCTGGGTTCTTCTGGCGCTGTTCCTCTTCTTCGTGGGCGTGTTTTTCTGGGCTTGGCGCCCAGGAAGCCGCGCGACCCACGATGACGCCGCTGCGGTTGTTTTCCGCAACGAGGATGCGCCAGCCCAAGACAGCAACATCGAAGGTGCGGAGGCTCGGGTATGAGCAAGAAGTCGCAAGATAAACATGAAGTCGAGACCACTGGCCATAGCTGGGATGGTATCGAGGAATACAACAACCCCCTCCCGCGCTGGTGGGTCTGGGTGTTCTACGCAACCATCGTTTGGGGCATCTGGTACACAATCGCTTATCCTGCATGGCCGATGCTCAAAGGCGCGACTGCTGGTTACCTCGGGTTCTCGACCCGCGCTGACGTAGCAGCCGAGATTGCGGCCGTAGAGGAACAAAACGCCTCCCTGACGACCGAACTTGCTTCGGCTGATCTCACCACACTTGCCGATAATGCCGAGCTTCACCAGTTCGCCATTAATGGCGGTGCCGCAGTGTTCCGTGCAAACTGTTCGCAGTGTCACGGCTCGGGCGCAGCTGGTGCAAAAGGCTATCCGAACCTCTTGGATAACGATTGGCTCTGGGGTGGCAGCATCGAAGACATTGCTTTCACGGTCACGCACGGTATCCGCAACGAACAGTCAGGTGATGCGCGCTGGGTCGAGATGCCTGCCTTTGGCGATATCCTTGAGGAAGGCGACATCGACGCGGTTGTAAACCATGTGCTCTCGATTTCGGGCCAAGAAGCTGATGCAGCCCTCGCAGCAGCGGGTGAGACTGTATTCCTAGATAACTGTGCGTCGTGCCATGGCGATGCAGGTGAAGGTAACCGGGATTTTGGCGCTCCGACACTGAATGACGCAATCTGGCTCTATGGCGGTGACTTCGACACCCTCAAAGAAACTGTCACAAAGGCTCGCTTTGGCGTGATGCCTGCTTGGAGCGAAGAGTTCCGTCCAGGCGTTGGTCTTACGGCGGCCGAAATCAACGCAGTTGCCGCATACGTCCACCAACTTGGTGGTGGCGAGTAACTGCAAAAGTATACCTAGCGGCGTGTTGCAGCCATGCCGCCTGGTTCCATCGGTCCAGCCCCTGTTCGCGCATGACGCAGGACTGATGGGTCCCTCTGGCGAGAGGGCAGAGCCTCCGGTCGGGAATTCACCCCGCACCGGAGGTTTTCGCATTTAGGGACAAAATCGTATACGCCCGCAAACCTTGATCTGGGTCAATGTAGGTGACTCGGGGCCATGCAAAAAGGACCATGCGAACAGACTAATTTTAGGATCGTTTTATGTCCTCCTCCGATACACCGCCGTCGCTCTACGCCGCTCGGGAACCTGTTTTCCCGCGTCGCGTCTCGGGTTTTTTCCGCTCGATGAAGTGGGTCATAATGGCCGTCACCTTGGGCATCTATTACCTGACACCATGGATCCGGTGGGACCGTGGGCCGGAGTTGCCCGATCAAGCGGTTCTGGTCGACCTTGCTGGCCGGCGGTTCTTTTTCTTCTGGATCGAGATTTGGCCTCAGGAGTTCTATTTCGTCGCAGGCCTTCTTATCATGGCGGGGCTGGGGCTCTTCCTCTTCACCTCGGCACTTGGTCGAGTTTGGTGCGGATATGCTTGCCCCCAGACAGTCTGGACCGATTTGTTCATACTTGTTGAGCGATGGGTTGAGGGCGACCGAAATGCCCGTGTTCGTCTTTGGAATGCAAAGTGGGATTTGCGCAAGTTGCGCTTGCGCATCACAAAATGGACCCTCTGGGTTTTGATCGCGCTCGCCACTGGCGGTGCTTGGGTGTTCTACTTCACCGACGCGCCTAGCCTTTTCACAGCGCTTCTCAATGGCACTGCGCACCCTGTCGCCTATACGACCATGGCAATTCTTACTGCGACCACCTTTGCTTTTGGTGGCATCGCACGCGAACAGATCTGTATCTATGCATGCCCTTGGCCACGCATTCAGGCCGCAATGATGGACGAAGATACGATCACCATCGGCTATCGTGAGTGGCGTGGCGAGCCGCGCGGCAAACTCAAGAAGGGCCAAGAAACCGGTGAGCAGGGTGACTGCATCGACTGTATGGCCTGCGTGAACGTGTGCCCAATGGGTATCGACATTCGCAACGGTCAGCAGATGGAATGTATCACCTGTGGGCTTTGCATCGATGCCTGCGACGATATGATGGAGAAAATTTGCAAGCCGCGTGGTCTGATCGATTATCTTGCGCTCAAGGATGAAGCCGCGGAGCGCGCGGGCCAAGCTCCGACACCAATCCTCAAGCATATCCTGCGTCCACGCACAATTCTTTACACGTCGCTCTGGTCTGCGATTGGTTTCGCTTTGGTATTTGCGTTGTTTATCCGACCAGAAATTAACATGACCGTCGCGCCTGTTCGTAACCCGACTTTCATTGTTCAGTCGGACGGAACCATTCGAAATGTCTATGACATTCGACTTCAGAACAAGCATGGCGAGGCACGTCCATTCGGCCTTTCCGTCAGCAGTGGGTCTGATTTGACCGTTGACGTCGAAGGCGTAGAGGGCACACTGGTCATTGTACCTGCTGACGAGACCTATCAAGTTCGCGTTTACGTGGACGCGACGTCCAAGTCAGAAGCCGCGCATGCCGAGCGCACTCCATTCACCTTCTGGGTGACGGATTTGACGAATAACGACCGAGCCTACAAAGAAACCATCTTCAATGGGCGGGAGAACTAGGATGACTGCACTGTTCCGCGGACCAATCACAGGTGCCAAGTTTTTTGCGATTTTCGCTTCGTTCTTTCTGGTGATCATCTCAGTTAACATTGTGTTGGCTTACAACGCAGTAAAGACCTTTCCCGGTCTAGAGGTGAAGAACTCCTATGTCGCGAGCCAGACCTTCGACAAAGACCGTCAGGCACAAGAAGCACTCGGCTGGGTTATTGATGCCCGAGTTCAACAAGGTGAGTTGCACCTCGCAATTACGGATGCTTTAGGGGTTGCCGTGAAGGTCGCTTCTGTCACTGGCACGTTTGGCCGCGCGACAAGCGTTCGTGATGATCAAACGCCCGAATTTGTCTTTGATGGTACGATGTACCGAGCCCCGGTTGCGACCGCACCCGGCAATTGGAACCTGCGTTTCGAAGCAATCGCCGAGGATGGTACGGTGTTCAAACAGCGCGTGGTCGTTATCATAGAGAGCTAAGACAATGAGCGTTGCCGAAGTTCCATCAGTCGCGGCTTGTCCTGCATGTATCGCTACGCCTCTTGCGGTGGAGCGTGCAAAGGGAACGGCGGCAACTGCGGATCAGG
>JAYPUF010000003.1:0-61866 GCA_038133925.1 Marivivens sp.
ACAGACTTGCCGCTCTCGTAGAGGAGCTGGCTTCAGGCGATAAGAAAGAAGAAGATTAAGATGAACGCTGTTACCAAGCTCCCCCTCGATGTAGGTCCGATCCATTTTGTCGGCATTGGGGGTATCGGCATGTCCGGTATCGCAGAAGTTCTCGTGAACCACGGTTATCGGGTTCAAGGCTCGGATGCCAAAACGAGCAAGATCACAGACCGTCTTGCGAGTATGGGCGCAAAGATTTTCGAAGGACAGCGTTCTGAGAACCTCGAAGGTGCCGAGGTCATTGTGATTTCTTCAGCGATCAAGCCGGGCAACCCAGAGCTTGATGAGGCGCGTCGCCGTGGACTGCCTATCGTGCGCCGTGCAGAAATGCTTGCCGAGTTGATGCGTCTTAAGTCCAATGTTGCGATTGCAGGTACACACGGCAAGACGACGACGACCACGATGGTTTCCGCTCTACTGGACGCTGGCAATTTTGACCCCACGGTCGTGAACGGTGGAATTATTCACGCCTACGGCTCGAACGCTCGGGTCGGCGATGGCGAATGGATGGTTGTCGAGGCCGACGAGTCGGATGGTACTTTCAATCGTCTTCCCGCGACCATCGCGATTGTGACGAACATCGATCCAGAGCACATGGAGCATTGGGGCAGCCTCGAAAACCTTCGCAAGGGTTTCTACGACTTCGTTTCGAATATCCCCTTTTATGGTGTTGCAGTTTGCTGCACCGATCATCCAGAAGTTCAGTCACTTGTCGGTAAAATCACCGACCGCCGCGTCATTACTTATGGGTTCAATGCCCAAGCCGATGTGCGTGCGTTCAACCTAACCTACGTCAAAGGTGTCGCCCATTTTGATATTGGGCTTCAGGCGGAAGGCGATGTGATCGAGGGGTGCACCCTCCCAATGCCGGGTGATCACAACGTCTCAAATGCGCTGTCCGCGGTTGCAGTTGCACGCCACCTTGGCATGAAAAAGGAAGAGATCCGCGCCGCACTTGCCGCATTCGGCGGTGTAAACCGTCGCTTTACCAAAGTCGGTGAAGTCAACGGCGTCACCATTATTGACGATTATGGACACCACCCGGTGGAGATCGCGGCTGTCCTGAAAGCCGCACGACAGGCATCGGACGGCCGCGTGATTGCCGTGCACCAGCCACACCGATACACACGCCTGCATTCGCTCTTTGACGATTTCTGCTCGTGTTTCAATGATGCAGACGTTGTGGCAATCGCAGAAGTTTATGCAGCCGGCGAAGCGCCGATTGAAGGCGCAAGCCGCGACGACCTTGTTGCGGGTTTGATCCGACATGGACACCGCCATGCATGCGCCTTGATAAGCGAAGAAGACCTTGAAAGACTTGTGCGCGAACAAGCCAAACCGGGCGATATCGTCGTTTGTCTCGGGGCAGGGACGATCAGTACGTGGGCGAACAACTTGCCTGCGCGACTAGGTGCGAAATAAATCGGCGAGGCGGGATCAACCCGCCCGTTGATATTGAATATCAGGCGTCCAATGCGGCGTTCTGAGGTCAGGGATCAAGAGGCTGGTCCCGTCCAAAAGAAGGACCGAGCAGTATGTCTACTTCAATCTTAATGGCTTTGGTGTGGTTCGTTGCCGCCAATATCGCGGGGCTCTTGCCTTCAAGGGATAACCATTGGCGGCGGGCCTATGTTTTGATCGCGACGGGTGTTCCGATCCTAGGCTATGTCACCTTTGAGAATGGCCCCTTGGTTGGCATTATCTGCTTTGCAGCGGGTGCTTCGGTGCTTCGATGGCCGATCATTTTCCTTGGCCGTTGGATGCGCGGAAAAATTCAACGCGGCCAAGCTTGAACCTGACTCCGCGCCCCTGTATCGACGAGGCCAACTAGCCGTAGGACAACAAAATGAAACTTCCTCAGGTGCGTGGAACGCTAACCGAAGGCAAGAGCCTTGCCGAGCTGACTTGGCTGCGCGTTGGTGGTCCTGCGGATGTGTTTTTTCAGCCAGCGGATGTTCAAGACCTCTCTGATTTTCTCGCGGCTCTTCCTGCCGAAGTTCCCGTGTTTCCAATGGGCGTTGGATCGAATTTGATTGTCCGAGACGGCGGTATTCGCGGCGTTGTGATCCGTATGGGTCGTGGCTTCAATGGGATCGAAGTCAACGGAACGACAGTTGTCGCAGGGAGCGCTGCTCTGGATTCCATGGTGGCGCGCCGTGCAGCTGAGGCAGGTGTCAATCTCACGTTTTTGCGCACTATCCCCGGATCTATCGGCGGTGCAGTGCGGATGAATGCTGGCTGCTATGGGGAATATACGGCCGATTTTCTTAAAGAAATAACCGTCGTGCTGCGTTCGGGTGAAGTTGTCACTCTTGGTAAAGATGCGCTCAACATGCGTTACCGTCAAAGCGATCTACCCGAAGGGGCCGTGATCGTAGCGGCGATGTTTGAGGCGCGCGAGGGCGATCCAGAAGAGCTTGCAATGCATATGGATGCTCAACTTAAGAAACGTGATGAAACCCAGCCGACAAAGGATCGCACGGCAGGAAGCACCTTCCGCAATCCAGCAGGTTTTTCAAGTACTGGGCGGGCAGACGACACCCACGAGCTTAAGGCTTGGAAGGTGATTGATGACGCGGGCATGCGCGGCGCAACGCGCGGCGGCGCAATTATGAATACGATGCACTCTAACTTCCTGACCAATGCAGGCGGCGCTACGGCTGCTGATCTTGAAGGATTGGGCGAAGAAGTAAGAAAAAAGGTTTACGATTCAAGCGGTATCACGCTAGAATGGGAAATCATGAGGGTCGGCGAACCGTCCCCAAACGAATAAGAATACCGGTCACAAGACCACGGCCCACAGGCAAGGGCTTTATAACAAACGACGAGTCATAAGGCTCGCAAGCAGAGGCGGTGGGAATGTCGAGCAAGGCAGCCCCGAAAGTGTGTGTGTTGATGGGTGGTCCATCGGCTGAGCGAGAGGTTTCTCTTAGCTCGGGTCGCGAGTGCGCAAAGGCGCTTCGTGCAGGCGGTTTTGATGTCGTCGAGATTGATGCAGGCGCATCGCTTGTCGAAGATCTCAAAGCTGCAAAGCCAGATGTGGTATTTAATTCGTTGCATGGCCGCTGGGGTGAGGACGGTGCGGTTCAAGGTATCCTTGAATGGCTTCGTATACCGTACACGCATTCAGGCGTTTTGGCCTCGGCTCTTGCCATGGACAAAGATAAATCCAAGGAAGTTTATCGCACCGCGGGCCTTCCTGTTGTGGAGAGCATTCTTGCTGCGCGCGAAGACGTAAAGGCTCGTCACATGATGGCGGCGCCCTATGTGGTAAAGCCAAATAACGAAGGCTCGTCCGTTGGTGTCTACATCGTCCACGATGGGGCAAACCAGCCGCCGCAGCTTTCGGACGATATGCCCGAAACAGTGATGGTTGAGGCATTTGCACCCGGCCGCGAGCTCACGACCGCAGTAGTTGGGGATCGCGCTCTTGGCGTGACGGACATCATCACGACGGGCTGGTATGATTATGCTGCCAAGTATGAAGTCGGTGGCTCCCGTCACGAAATCCCCGCAAATATTCCTGACGACATTCGTGATGCCTGCCTTGAATACGCAGTTCGAGCACATAACGCGCTTGGGTGTCGCGGAATGAGCCGTACCGATTTTCGCTGGGATGAAAGTAAAGGTCTCGCGGGTCTGATTTTGCTCGAAACAAATACTCAGCCCGGAATGACGCCAACTTCGCTTGCTCCTGAGCAGGCCGCCTATGCCGGCATTGATTTCGTTCAGCTTTGCAAATGGTTGGTGGAGGACGCATCATGCTCGCGATGAAAATGCGCCGTGATCCGACACCAACGCGTTGGGGGTATCGTTATCAGCGCTGGATGCTGTCCCCATTTTATCGGACCTTGATCAAGGTCGGTATCCCAATGACCGTCGCTGGGCTTGCCACAGCGGCTTGGCTCTCTAGTGCAGACAACCGTGCTGCTTTGATCTCGGGCTATGAAAGCGTTCGAGAGGCCATTGAGCATCGTCCAGAGTTCATGGTCACAGCGGTGGCAATCGATGGGGCAGAGCAGCGTCTCTCTGACGAAGTTCGTACTATTCTCGCACTTTCGCTTCCGCTCTCGTCTTTTGATCTCAGCCTCGAAGACCTTCGGGAAAAGGTCGAAGCGCTCAATGCCGTTGAGAGCGCCACGCTTCGCATCAAGCCAGGCGGTGTTTTGCAAGTCCATGTCGTGGCGCGCACTCCTGTAGCGGTCTGGCGTGGCGACAATGGGCTCCAGTTGATTGACGGCGAGGGAAATTTCGTCACCTCTATCGATGCGCGCTCTGATCGTTCTGACCTTCCGATGATCGCGGGCGATGGCGCAGAAGATTACATCGAAGAAGCAATGGCGCTCTTTGCAGCGGCTGCTCCGGTCTGGGATCGGGTGCGCGGCCTTGTGCGAATGGGCGAGCGCAGATGGGATCTGGTCCTTGATCGGGATCAGCGAATTCAGCTCCCCGAAGACAATCCGGTCCACGCCCTCGAGCGTGTCATCGTGATGGCGCAGAGCCAAGATCTTTTGGAACGTGACGTTTCTGTCATCGATTTCAGACATGCAAGCCGGCCAACAATCCGGCTCAACGAACAAGCCGTAAATGAAATGCGGCGCATCAATGCGGCAGTATCCGGGACAGGTAACTAGAGATGAGGCACCTTTACGAAGCCCAGCGGGCAATGAGAAACATGCGTCAAGCCGCAATGCAGCGTGGTGTGGTCGCAATTCTCGACATTGGTTCATCCAAGATTGCGTGTCTCGTCTTGCGTTTTGATGGCCCAGAGCGTTTCCGCGAAGCTGAAGGCGTCGGCTCACTTGCTGGTCAATCTCAGTTCAGGGTTATCGGTGCTGCAACCACCCGTTCGCGGGGGGTGTCCTTTGGCGAGATTGAGGCGGTCCAAGAAGCTGAACGCACCATCCGCACCGCTGTGCACGCAGCTCAGAAGATGGCAAACGTGAAAGTGGATCACGTTATTGCCTGCTTTAGTGGGGCCCGTCCGCGCTCTTATGGTCTAGATGGTCGCGTCGCGATTGACGGCCAAATCGTGAGCGATAGTGACATCGGTGCCGTTCTTGCCGCCTGTGATATGCCTGACATTGGTGAGGGGCGTGAGGTTCTTCACGCACAGCCCGTCAACTTTGCCCTCGACCATCGGTCTGGTCTTGTTGATCCGCGCGGTCAGGTCGGCAACGAACTTGCTGCTGACCTTCATCTTCTGACGGTCGAAGGCTCTGCCATTCACAATCTTCTTCATTGTATCAAGCGCTGCGACCTCGAACTCGCGGGAATTGCCTCGTCGTCCTATGTTTCTGGGATCGCTTCTCTGGTGGAAGACGAACAGGAACTTGGCGCGGCTTGCATTGACATGGGGGGCGGCTCCACAGGCCTGTCCATCTTCATGAAGAAGCACATGATCTATGCCGACAGTGTTCGCATGGGCGGTGATCACGTCACCAAAGATATTTCTCTTGGTCTACAAATTCCGATGGCCACAGCCGAGCGCATTAAGACGTTCTATGGCGGTGTTGTCGCAACCGGTATGGATGACCGTGAAATGATCGAGATCGGCGGCGATACCGGCGATTGGGAGCGAGATCGCCGCACCGTGAGCCGTGCCGAGCTGATCGGAATTATGCGTCCCCGCGTCGAGGAAATCCTCGAAGAAATCCGAGCGCGCCTTGACGCCGCGGGCTTTGAGCATCTTCCCAGCCAACAGATCGTGTTGACAGGCGGCGCTAGCCAAATTCCGGGTCTCGATGGGCTGGCAAGCCGTATCCTTGGTCAACAAGTTCGCCTAGGTCGCCCACTCCGCGTACAAGGATTGCCTCAGGCCGCAACGGGCCCAGCTTTCGCAGCGGGCGTGGGCCTTACCCTCTTTGCGGCGAACCCTCAAGACGAGTGGTGGGATTTTGAAATTCCTGCCGAACGTTATCCTTCGCGCTCTCTCAAGCGGGCGGTGAAATGGTTCAAGGACAACTGGTAATACGCAAGATATTGCCGATCACGCTATAAGAAGCGGAAATCCCGTAAAAATCGTCAAGATTTTGCGGGATTTTTATGTTTTTTCCGTGACGTTCAGGCAACATCGCGTTAGAATCAAAACAATATTCGGCGAAAGAGCCCGGCGGGACGGGCCTAAAAAATACAGGCGGTAAGAGTATGGCACTTAATCTTTCCATGCCCGGGCAAGAAGAACTCAAGCCCCGGATTACGGTTTTCGGTGTTGGTGGTGCAGGCGGCAACGCAGTCAACAACATGATCGAAAAGGAGCTCGACGGTGTCGAGTTCGTCGTTGCAAACACAGATGCACAGGCGCTGCAACAGTCGCGTTCGCAGGCTCGAATTCAGATGGGTATCAAGGTAACCGAAGGTCTTGGCGCAGGTGCGCGTGCGACCGTTGGTGCCGCCGCAGCTGAAGAGAGCATTGAACAGATTGTTGATCACCTCGCGGGTGCACACATGTGCTTTATCACCGCGGGTATGGGAGGCGGCACCGGAACCGGCGCTGCACCGATCATCGCTCAGGCGGCGCGCGAACTTGGCGTTCTCACCGTTGGCGTTGTAACCAAGCCTTTCCAGTTCGAAGGCGCCAAGCGTATGCGTCAGGCCGAAGAGGGTGTCGAAGCCCTTCAGAAGGTCGTGGACACGCTGATCATCATTCCGAACCAGAACCTCTTCCGTCTGGCGAACGAGCGTACGACCTTTACCGAAGCCTTCGCGATGGCTGACGACGTTCTCTATCAGGGCGTCAAAGGCGTGACGGATCTCATGGTTCGCCCTGGACTGATCAACCTCGACTTTGCTGACGTTCGTGCCGTCATGGACGAAATGGGCAAGGCGATGATGGGCACCGGCGAAGCCGAAGGTGAAAACCGCGCAATCGAAGCTGCGGAAAAAGCCATCGCAAACCCACTGCTCGACGAAATCAGCCTCGAAGGCGCACGTGGTGTTCTTATCAACATCACCGGTGGACACGATCTTACCCTGTTCGAGCTTGATGAAGCTGCGAACAAGATCCGTGAAAAGGTTGATCCCGATGCGAACATCATCGTTGGTTCGACCCTCGACACCACGATGGAAGGTCGTATGCGCGTTTCGGTCGTTGCGACTGGTATCGACGCCGTTCAGAAGCGTGAAGAAACCCCGCTGCCACGCCGTTCGATGGCCGAGCCGTTGACACAGCAGGTCAGTGCAGAAGCCCCGCGCAGAGCTGAACCAGCTCCGGCTCCTGCACCCGCACCGGTAGCCGAGGCTCCGCGTTACGCTGAACCCGTTCAGGAACGCACTTTGTTCGACGACAGCTTCGAAACTGCAAGCGAGCAAGCCGAGGACATCTTTGATGACTTCGACGACCAGCCCGCAGTTGCCGATGACGATCTTCCACCGCCGGCCTACCAGCCGCGTCCGGAGCCGACTATGCAAGCCGCCGAGAGCTTTGTTGCTCCTCGTGCGCCTGCTGCAGGTACTCCGTCGCCCGAAGCGCTCGTGCGTCTTCAGCATGCCGTTGCTCGTCAACCGCAAGCGGCCCAGCGTCCTGCGGCTCCTGCAGCACCTACCCATCAGGCTCAGCCTGAACAGCAGCGTGCTCGCTTTGGAATCAACTCGTTGATTAACCGCATGACCGGTCAAAATGCAGAGGCCGAGCAGCGTGCACAGCCTCAGGTTCGTGCGATCCGCAACGAAGATCCAGAGCTTGATCCCGAACAAGAACGGATCGAAATCCCTGCGTTCCTTCGTCGTCAGGCGAACTAAGTCATTAAAAATAATATAAAAAAGACCGCCTTTGGGCGGTCTTTTTGTTTGTCGCATGACGCAGCTTCTCGTTTTGTTTCAATCTACTATCGATTGTTTCAGCTGGTCGTAATCTGTGAATTGTCCATTCGACGACAAAGCCTTACCTCTCTGGCAACGCAATAGCCTAGAGGCACTCTGTGCAAACGACCCTTAAGTCGAAAATTAGCTTTAACGGAATTGGTCTACATTCTGGGGCACCCGTAGAAATGACCATCCGTCCGGCGCTCGCTGATACTGGCATCGTCTTTTATCGCACCGATATCAGTGCGAACAATGACGTCGCTGCGATCTGGTCGAACGTGAGCCAAGAGGCTTTGAACACGCGTATCGTGAACGAGCATGGTGTTTCCGTCGCAACGATAGAGCATATCATGGCTGCTCTAAGCGGCTGCGGTATTCAAAATGCTCATATCGACATTGATGGACCTGAAGTCCCGATTATGGATGGAAGCGCGGCCGTTTTCGTTAAGGCCTTTCTTGAGGTCGGTTTGACCAAACTTGATGCCCCGCTATACGCAATTGAAATCCTTCGCCAAGTGAAGGTAACGCGTGGCGAGTCGATGGCCGTTCTGCGCCCCTCGACTGAGCTTTTTATGACATTTTCGATAGAGTTTCCTGATCCGGCTATCGGTGCGCAGACAAAATCTATGTCTCTTGCAAACGGGGCATTCGTGCGCGAACTGTGTGACAGTCGGACTTTCTGTCGCAACTCTGATGTTGAGGCGATGCACAAGGCGGGTCTGGCCTTGGGGGGCTCACTTGAGAACGCTGTCGTTGTCGAAGGTTCCAAGGTATTAACCCCCGGCGGACTTCGCCACGGGAACGAAGCTGTCCGCCATAAGATGCTCGATGCTTTGGGTGATCTGTTTACGGCTGGCGCGCCAATTATTGGAGCCTATGAGGGTGTTCGCGCGGGCCATGCTTTGACAAATGCTTTGCTACGTGAACTGTTTGCGGACGAGCGCAACTATCGCTATGTGACCTGCGCACCCTGGCAAGCTGCACGACTTCCTGGTGCCGGCGTGAACCAAAGCGATCTCTTGGCCGTTGCCTAAAGATTGATCGCCTCTAAGCAACGGATATTCGCCGAGAGAGCAAAAGGCATTTTGCCCCAAATTTTTATGTGCTAGACCTTTTCGGGACAAAGGGCGCAGCTCTTTGAATGACACACCAAGAATGTCGGGGGCGCGGTAATGTCAGGCGGCAAATTTGACGCAAAAACAAAGCTCAAGACCGGAGCGGTTTTAACTGCGCTTGTTCTTATTTCCGCATGCGGCAAGTTTAACAGCCGTCCCACAGTTCCGCTTGAGAATTACACGCCAGAGCAAATTTATGAGCGCGGCGAGTATGAACTTGAGCGCGGCGACGAAAAGGACGCGGTCTTTTATTTCAGCGAGATTGAGCGACTTTACCCCTATTCCGAATGGGCGAAGCGGGCCTTGATCATGCAGGCCTATACCTATCACCGCGATCGTGATTACCCGAACAGCCGATCAGCAGCGCAGCGTTTTGTTGATTTCTATCCAGCTGATAAAGACGCGGCCTATGCGCAGTATCTTTTGGCTCTGAGCTATTACGATCAGATTGACGAAGTTGGCCGTGATCAGGGATTGACGTTCCAAGCGCTCCAAGCGCTCCGCACCGTGATAGAGCGTTATCCCGATAGCGAATATGCGCGTTCGGCGATCCTAAAGTTCGATCTCGCCTTTGATCACCTCTCCGCAAAAGAGATGGAAATCGGTCGCTACTATCTCAAGCGCGAGCATTACACTGCCGCAATCAATCGTTTCCGCGTTGTTGTTGAGGAATTCCAGACAACCTCGCAAACGCCCGAAGCGCTTCACCGATTGGTCGAAGCCTATCTCGCGCTCGGCCTGAATGAAGAGGCCCAGACAGCGGGTGCAATTCTTGGACATAACTTCCCGTCGACCGAATTCTATCAGGACAGCTATGCGCTTCTGACGGGCAAGGGACTCGAACCCAAGGTATTCGAGAACAACTGGCTGTCGGCGATTTACCGCCAAACAGTCAAAGGCGAATGGCTCTAAGTCTTTAACGAGGCAATGCAATGCTCCGCGGGCTTGATATCCGTGACATGTTGATCATTGACCGGCTGGAACTTGAATTTCAGCCCGGTCTCAACGTGCTGACTGGCGAGACCGGTGCAGGCAAGTCTATTCTCTTGGACTCGCTTGGATTTGTGCTTGGCTGGCGGGGCCGTGCAGAGCTGGTACGCGCAGGGGCAGAGCAGGGTGAAGTCACCGCTGTGTTCGATCTGCCCAAAGGCCATCCCGCCGAAGCAGTGCTTGCCGAGTTCGAGATCGAGCACGAGGGCGAACTGATCTTGCGGCGTGTGAACACGACAGACGGACGCAAGACCGCTTGGGTCAACGACCGCCGTGTATCGGGTGAAGTGCTGCGTCAGCTCTCTGATACATTGGTTGAGTTGCACGGTCAGCATGATGACCGTGGTCTCTTAAATCCGCGCGGGCATCGGCAACTCTTGGATATATTTGCAGGAAATGATGCGTTAATCACGGCGACAGGTGAGGCGTGGCGAGCGCTTTCCAAGTCTCGCAAGGCGCTGCGCGAGGCCGAGGCCAAAGTTGCGGAAGTCCGAGCCGAAGAAGACTTTTTGCGCCATGCCGTCGGTGAGTTGGACAAGCTTGCACCTGAACCTGGTGAAGAAGCCAAGCTCGATACAGACCGCCGCCTTATGCAAGCTGCCGAGAAGATCAAACAGGACGTCGCGCAGGCGTTGAACGCGCTTAGCTATGACGGGGCTGAAGGTATGATTTCCTCGGCAAACCGTTGGCTCGAAGGCGTTGTCGATAAGGCCGAGGGGCGCCTTGATGCGCCGTTAGCGGCACTAGAGCGCGCCATGGTTGAATTGTCAGAAGCGCAAAGCGGTGTTGAAGCATGCCTTGATGCTCTCACGTTTAACCCCGCAGAGCTTGAGGACTGTGAAGAGCGTCTTTTCGCTATTCGTGGTCTCGCTCGCAAACATGGAGTTCTGCCCGATGATCTTGCGAAATTCGCGGAAGAACTGCGTGAACGTCTCGCCGTGCTCGATGCTGGAGAAGCGGGTCTTGGCAAGCTTGAGCAGGCTGTAAAAGAGGCTGATAGAACTTACCAAAACGCTGCTGAGGCTCTTTCAGCGGCTCGTCGTGACGCCGCAGGGCGTCTTGATAGTGCCATGGCAAAAGAGCTTGCGCCGCTCAAGATGGAGCGGGCCGTATTTGTGACAGAAATTGCGCAAGGTGAAGCAGGCCCCGAAGGTCACGACGAGGTAAGTTTCACTGTCGCCACGAACCCTGGCTCTCCGGCAGGCCCGCTCAATAAAATTGCCTCAGGCGGTGAACTTAGCCGCTTTCTTCTCGCGCTCAAGGTCTGCCTGACCCAAGGCGTGAGCGGGATGACGATGATCTTCGACGAGATTGACCGAGGTGTAGGCGGTGCAACCGCAGACGCTGTGGGTCGTCGACTGGCTGAAATTGCCAAAGGTGGGCAAGTTCTTGTTGTCACGCATTCGCCCCAAGTTGCAGCACTCGGCGGCCATCACTGGCGCGTCGAAAAGCGGCAAACCGATGAGACGACGACCTCTACTGTCGTCGCGCTTGGTAAAGACGAACGTATCGATGAGATCGCACGCATGCTGTCGGGTGATCGCATAACGGATGAAGCGCGCGCCGCTGCACGCGCTCTTATGCCAAGCTGATTAAGGCACCATCTTTCCGGGGTTTAGGATTCCCTTGGGGTCTAGGGCTGTCTTGATCTCACCCATGACATCCCACGCGTCCCCGTGTTCGGCCCGCATGTAGCCCAGCTTGCCCATGCCGATCCCATGCTCGCCAGTTACGGTGCCGCCAAGTTCTAACGCCCGTTCTGCCATGCGATGAGATAGACCTTTTGCGATTTCGCGTTCTTTGGGATTGTTCTCATCCATCAAAAGGATCGCATGGAAATTCCCATCCCCAACGTGACCAAGAATTGGGGCAGGTAGGCCACTTGCCAAGATATCTCTTTGGGTTTCGCTCACGGCGCGAGCGAGTTGGCTGACAGGAACGCAGACGTCTGTCACAATCGCGCGCGAGCCGGGGCGAGAGGCAAGAATAGCCCAATAGGCCTTGTGCCGCATGGCCCAGAGACGATTGCGGTCCTCGGTCTTGGTCGCCCAATCAAAGCCCGTTGCGCCATGATCCTTGGCGATCTCGCCGAACATCTCGGCCTGCTCTGCGGTTGCGCTTTCTGTGCCGTGGAACTCGACCAAAAGATGGGGCTTTGGGGGAAAGTTCGCGTCCGAATAGGCGTTCACAGCCAAGGCAGTTGCGGTATCGACAAATTCAATCCGCGCCATTGGAATGCCCGTTTGGATCGTCTCAATGACGGCGTCTACAGCGCCTTCGAGGGTTTCAAAAGCGCACACAGCCGAAGAGATACTCTGAGGTTGTCCCTGTAGGCGCAAGGTAAGCTCTGTAATTATGCCAAGCGTGCCCTCAGATCCCACAAAAAGCCCCGTGAGGTCATATCCCGCCGAGGACTTTCTTGCCCTCGTCCCTGTGCGGATAATGCGCCCATCCGCCAAAACTACTTCGAGCCCGATCACGTTGTCCCGCATGGTGCCATAGCGAACGGCTGTGGTTCCGCTTGCTCGTGTTGCTGCCATCCCGCCAATAGATGCATTCGCCCCTGGATCTACGGGAAAGAAAAGGCCCGTGGCGCGAAGCTCTTCGTTCAAAGCCTCACGCGTAACACCCGGTTGAACGCGCGCGTCCATGTCTTCTGCATTGACTTCAAGCACTTTGTTCATACGAGACATATCAAGACAAATCCCGCCTTTTATCGCTAGGCCATGTCCTTCCAGCGAAGTGCCAGCACCCCAAGGGACCACGGGGGTATCCGAGGCCGCGCAAATGCGTATGATTTCGGCGATTTCTTCTGTCGAGTTGGGGTAGGCGACTGCATCCGGAGGTGTAAGTGGAAAATGGCTCTCCGAGCGTCCGTGGTTTTCGCGTTCTGACTTGGAGACAGACAAGCGATCCCCTAGTAATGTTATAAGCGATTGAAGCGTGCTGTCAGACGTCATTTGGTGCCTTTCTCTTTGGTGCAAGACTAAGACAAGACGCAATAAGGCGAAAGACAAGAGCGTATGGTAGAGCAGAGTAACAACCCAGTTTTATCGGTGATAGCAAACTGGAAACAAGAAGCGCTGCTCTCGCTTCGGGTCATTCGAAAGCAAGGCCCATCACAAGCGCAATTCTGGGTTCTTGCTGTCTTTTTGGGTCTTTTGGGCGGTGGCGCAGCGGTGCTCTTCCGCCAAGGTATCGAGGCAGTGCAGGCCCTTGTCTACCAAACAGACAATGTCGCTTGGCTCTATCGCAATTTGGATCGTTTGGATTGGTACTGGATTGTCTTGATCCCTACCTTGGGGGGACTTTGCGTCGGCATTATATTGGATCGCTTTACGCAAGATGGGCGCGTGCGCTCGGTTGCAGATGTGATTGAAGGCTCTGCACTGAACCAAGGCAGGGTCGAGGTGAAAGAGGGCGCCGCGTCAGCGCTCGCCAGTTTCATTACTTTGTCGACGGGTGGATCTTCAGGACGAGAGGGGCCGGTTGTTCACCTCGCGTCTGTTATTGCGACGATTACATCCAAACTGATCCGTGCAGATGGCGTAACGGGACGTGATCTTTTGGGCTGCGCTGTCGCGGCTGCGGTTTCTGCCTCGTTCAATGCTCCTATTGCGGGCGCACTTTTTGCGCTCGAGGTTGTGCTTCGACATTTCGCGGTTCATGCCTTTGCACCGATTGCTATCGCCTCAGTCACAGGTGCGATCATAAGTCGGCTCGCGATTGGCGACAGCCCCGAGTTTACCATCTTCTCTCTGACCGCGCTGCGGTTCTATGCTGAAATCCCCGCCTTTATGATCCTTGGGCTGATCTGCGGATTGGTGGCTTATGCTCAGATACGAACGATCTTTTTTGCAGATCACTTCGCTTCTGCTGTCCAATCCAAACTGCATCTACCGCGCTTTTTGCGCCCCGCGACCGCGGGCCTTTTGCTGGGGGTTATCGCGCTTGCATTCCCTCATATCATTGGCGTGGGATATGGGACCACGGCGGATGCTTTGTTCGGTCGTCTTGGATTTTGGGCTGCGATCCTGTTCGTCGGTGTCAAGATTATAGCTGTGGCAATCACCATGGGTGGGCGCATGGGTGGGGGGGTATTTTCGCCATCTTTGATGATCGGGGCGCTCACAGGGCTTGCTTTTGGAATACTTGCCACTTCGATTTTCCCTGATCAATCAGGCTCCGCTACGCTTTATGCACTTGCTGGAATGGGAGCCGTTGCCGCATCCGTTCTCGGTGCGCCAATCTCGACCACGCTGATTGTTTTTGAGCTTACCGGAGACTGGCAAACGGGGCTCGCTGTCATGGTCACGGTTTCCCTTGCGACCGCTCTGACCTCGCGGCTTGTCGATCGCTCGTTTTTCCTCACGCAACTGGAACGGCGTGATGTTCACCTCGCAGCGGGTCCACAAGCCTATCTTCTTTCGACGTTCAAGGTCACGGGGGTCATGCGCCAGCTAAACGCCGATGTCGATATAGACGAGGCAGCCTGCGCGGAATTGATCGCCAAGGGTATTTATGTCGAAACTGACGATACGCTCGATAAAGCGATGCCACTTTTTGAGCAGAGCGGCTCGAATTTTCTGCCGGTTGTGAATTTCAGCAAAAAAGAAGGCCCCCCAGAACTCCGAGGGGCCGTATTCCATGTGGACGCACTTGGGGCCTTTAACCGCGCTCTAGCCGCTGTCGCAGCCGAGGAGCACTCTTAGACCTGTTCGATCGCGACCTTGGCTGGATAGAAGGAAAGGTAACCTTTGATTTCCTTGAGAGCGTCGTTGGGTTGTTCAAACGACCAAACGGCATCGTTGATTGGGCCGCTTTTTGCAACGATATTATAGTAGGTTGCAATGCCTTTGTGGGGATCGTTTGATGCGGTTTCCGATTTGTCTAGGAAAGCCATCGCGACGTCGCCACGAGGAAAATAGATTGCCGGCGCAAAACCTTCTTCGCTCAGCTCGAGCGCATTTGCCGTTTCACCAATTACAGCGCCACCAGCGCGGATAACCCAAGTGCCGTTTGCGGGACGAACTTTAATATGGTCAGCCATCGAGGGCTCCTTTCATTGCATGTCGCGGCAAGTTGTATTGACCGCCGAATATAGAGGCTCGTTGTGACAATAAGACGTCAAAGAGGGGCGCACGCACGATCAAGCCAAAGCTTGTCCTCACCATCGACGCGAGGCCCGATGACGCGCAAGGTAGCGGCATGATAGGCATCAATCCAGTCCTTCTCGTCTTTTGAGAGGAGACCTGCGTCTATCAGTCGCCGATCCAAAGGTACAAAGGTCAGCGTTTCAAAGTCGAGTTGCCTGCGATGGCTATCGCCCGTGCTGAGCGCATCGGCTTCTTTTACGACGATCAGATTTTCGATGCGGATACCGAACGCGCCTGAACGATAATACCCTGGCTCGTTCGAGAGGATCATACCAGGTTGGAGCGGAACGTCCGAAACTCTGCTGATCCGCTGGGGTCCTTCGTGAACGCAGAGATAAGATCCCACACCGTGTCCAGTCCCGTGATCAAAGTCGAGGCCGTCGCTCCAAAGTGGAAAACGAGCAAGTGCATCGATGTGCTGACCAGCGATGCCTTTGGGAAACCGCGCGCGGCTAATGGCAATCATTCCTTGTAGGACACGAGTATAGCAGCGCTTCTCCTCGGCGCCCGGAGTGCCAATCGAAATTGTGCGCGTTATGTCCGTTGTGCCATCAAGATACTGTCCACCCGAGTCCACAACGATCAACTCGCCCTTGTTAAGGGTGCGATTGGTGCCCTCGGTCACGCGATAGTGGATCACAGCGCCGTTCGGTCCAGTTCCGGCAATTGTGTCAAAACTGATGTCGCGAAGCGCATTCGTGTCGCGGCGAAATCCTTCGAGCGTTGTCACAACGTCGATTTCCGTCACGCCGCCTTTGGGGGCCTCGGCATCTAGCCAAGCGAGAAAGCGTACCATCGCGGCGCCGTCGCGTAGGTGCGCCTCGCGGGTCCCTGCGATTTCGGTCGCGTTTTTGCACGCTTTTGGCAGCTCGCAAAGGTCGGGGGCTTCTACGACGGTGATCTCCGCATCTTTCACTGCAGCTAGAACCAACTCAGGACAACTCTTTGGGTCGATCCGCACAGGGCCGCCAAGGGTGGAAAGTGCAGCAATAAAAGCGTCCATCGGATGCACCGAGACGCGCTTTCCAAGGTGCTCAATGATGTCCGCGGTCTTCCCCTCGGGCGCGAATAATTCGGCAGAGCCATCGTCATTCAAAATAACAAAGCTTTGCGGTACTGGGTTCTTTTCGATGTCATTGCCGCGGATGTTCAAAAGCCAAGCAATGGCATCAGGAAGGGTTATGACCGCGCAACGCTGCGACTCTCTTCTGAGCACAGCAGAAAGTTCGGTCAGTTTGACTTCGTGGCTCTTGCCAGAGAACTCTATCGGGTGCTCAAAGAACTTTGCCGTTGGGCGCGATGGGCGGCCTTCCCAAATCATATCGACAAGATTTTCGGTCGGGCGAAACTCGATATTCGGTGCCGCTGCGCGAAGGGTGGCGACCTCTTTGACCGTGTGGAGCCACGGATCAAAGCCGATCACTTTGCCTGTGCAGTTTTGCTCCAAGAGCCACTCAGCAAGCGAGACTTCTGGCCAGTGGACCGGAGTGAAATCTGACGCCACCTGATCCAAAACCTGAAGCCGATAGCGACCGTCGATAAAAACGCCCGCGATATTATCGAGAACAGCGCAGAAACCTGCCGAACCCGTGAAGCCGGTGAGCCAAGCAAGGCGCTCATCGCACGGTGCGACGTATTCGCCTTGAAAGGCATCAGCACGTGGAACCAAAAAGCCATCCAGCCCCTTTTCCTGAATCAGTTTCCTCAGAGCGGCAAGGCGCGGAGGTCCCTGTTCTGGCGAAGTCGGAGCCGTAAAGCTTTGGAACATTAAGATACCTTCTTCATGCCGAGGACGCGCGCGCGCTTGCGAGGATCGGAGTCAAAGAGCGAGGCGAGTTGTTCGGTCATCGCACCGGCGAGCTGATCGGCATCCGTAATTGTCACTGCACGCTCGTAATAGCGGGTAACATCGTGGCCGATACCAATCGCCAACAACTCTACCTGCTTACGCTTTTCGATCATGGCGATCACGTCGCGCAAGTGCTTTTCGAGATAGTTCGCGGGGTTGACCGAAAGCGTCGAGTCATCGACGGGAGCGCCATCCGAAATCACCATCAGGATCTTGCGTTGTTCACGGCGCGCGACAAGACGGCGATGCGCCCATTCGAGGGCTTCACCGTCGATGTTTTCCTTTAGAAGCCCTTCTTTCATCATCAGACCGAGGTTCGCACGGGTGCGGCGCATCGGGGCATCGGCGTTCTTATAGATAATGTGGCGAAGATCGTTAAGACGTCCCGGCTGCTGAGGGCGTCCCTCGGCAAGCCATTTTTCACGGCTAAGACCACCTTTCCACGCTTTGGTCGTAAAGCCGAGAACTTCGACTTTGACCGAGCAACGTTCGAGCGTGCGCGCCAAAACGTCTGCGCAAATTGCTGCAATCGAAATTGGGCGGCCGCGCATGGAACCGGAGTTGTCGAGCAAAAGCGTCACGACAGTATCGCGGAACTCGGTGTCTTTTTCCCATTTGAACGAGAGCGGTGTCGTGGGGTTTGCAACAACACGGGCCAAGCGACCTGCGTCCAGGATACCTTCCTCTTTGTCAAATTCCCACGACCTGTTCTGCTGAGCCTGAAGCCGGCGCTGAAGCTTGTTGGCAAGGCGCGAAACCGCGCCCTTCAAGGGTTCAAGCTGCTGGTCGAGATAGGCGCGCAGGCGCTCTAGCTCAGCCGCTTCGGCAAGCTCTTCTGCTCCGATTTCTTCGTCGAATTCGGTTTTGTAAACTTCATAGTTCGGGTCTGCGTCCGAAACGGGCGGTGGCGGCGGCGGATCAAGCGGCGCTTCACCTTCGGGGGCCTCGGCCTCTTCATCGTAGTCTTGGTCGGAAAGATCGTCGGCGCTCACTTCGGCTTGCGACTGATCCTGTTGCTGCTCTTGCGAGCGCTCAGGGTCTGCCTCGGCTTGTTCCTGCTGGTCTTCGTCCTCGCCGGTAGAGTCAGGAGTTTCTTCTTCCTCCTGCTGCTCCTCGGCTTGGTCCTGTTGATCTTCGTCTTCTTGATCAGGGTCGTCGCCGAGTTGATCGGCGTAACCGAGATCGGAAATGATCTTGCGCGCAAGTTTAGCGAATGCCTTTTGGTCGTTTAGCACATCGCCGATGCCTTCGAGCGCTTCTCCTGCTTGGTCTTCGATGAAGCCGCGCCAGAGGTTCATCACGTTGTCTGCGCCAGCGGGAAGCGGACGCCCAGTCGCAAGGTGACGCACCAGATAGCCCGCCGCCACAGAAAGAGGTGCCTCAGACGAGGTGCGGATTTGCGAATACCCCTTACGAGCAGCTTCTACGCCGATTTTTACGTCGATGTTGCTTGCAGTCCCTGGCATGTGCTGCGCACCAACGGCTTCGACGCGCGCCGACTCCATTGCATCATAGAGATCGCGGGCCATTTGACCCTGAGGCAGATAACGGTTTGAGATGGCCGCATCATGGAATTTGTGACGAAGCGCAAAAGCATCTGCAGTTCCGCGCGCAAGTAGAACTTCGTCACGTGTCATCCGGCGGCTCACCTGAGGCAAGCGCACGTTTTCCTTGGTGAGACCGGGAGGGTCTACCGAAAAAGTTACGGTCAGCTCCGCATCTTCCGCCATAACCTTGGTCGCTTCGGCCAGGGCCTTCTTGAACGGATCGGCGGGGTTGTCGTTCGGTTTGCTCATGCGGGCAGCTTTCTTGACGTCTTCAACGGGCAACCTAGTGCAGCAAATGGCCAATGACCAGTGGTCGAACGTGCGCTTTTCGCACTAGGAAAGCAGCAAAGCGCGACATTCTCCGATTTGCTGCATCGCACGCTCCATCGACCAAGTGGCTTGGTCTTTGTTCGGACCAAAATGCGCGGCGGTCAGAAGCTTGGATTGCGCAGCCTTCGCATCAATGCGCCACGCTAAGACCTTGTGTCCCTCTCCAGTTGGCATCGTGGCGTCGATCAGCTCAATCATGGAGTCGCGAAGTCGCTGGGTTTCCTCGGACGCAGGCCCGTCAGTGAGCCACTGGAACTCCATCAAAGCAGAGAGCCGACCCGTGCACGTCGCAAAGCGATAAAGCGGATCTTCGAGGCTGCCAGCGTAAGCGGTCTTCGGGGTATGCACCAAACCGAAGATTACCAACATAGCCAAAATCAATGTTTTCATAGCGCTCATGGATTGAGCATTGATGGAATATTTTAGCCAATCAACTGCGCAGATTGAAAACTATACCATCGCAGTCGCCCCTAAACGAAAAGACCCGCCGAAGGGGCGGGCCTTTTGAAATCCATTCGAAGCCTGTGCCTTAGATTGCGACAGATGCCGCGCTTTCAGGCAGTTCTTCGTCGAAACAACGCTGGAAGAACTCGGCCACGGTTTGGCGCTCAAGCTCGTCACATTTGTTGAGGAACGTGAGACGGAATGCATAACCGACATTGCGGAAAATCTCGGCGTTTTGCGCCCATGCAATCACAGTACGGGGCGACATCACAGTCGAAAGGTCACCCGCCATGAATGCAGTACGGGTCATGTCCGCAACGGTCACCATTTGGTTGATCGTCTTGCGGCCTTTTTCGTTGTTGTAATGTGGAGCCTTGGACAGAACGATAGCAGCCTCGGCGTCGTGGCTAAGGTAGTTCAGTGTCGCAACGAGCGACCAACGGTCCATTTGGGCTTGGTTGATCTGCTGGGTACCGTGATACAGTCCAGTGGTGTCACCGAGACCGACCGTGTTCGCCGTTGCGAAAAGACGGAAATAGGGGTTCGGCGTGATGATTTCGTTCTGGTCAAGAAGCGTCAGCTTGCCATCATGCTCCAGCACGCGCTGAATCACGAACATAACGTCAGCACGGCCAGCGTCATATTCATCGAACACGATGGCAACGGGATTGCGAAGCGCCCAAGGTAGAATGCCTTCGTGGAATTCGGTGACCTGAACGCCATCACGAAGCTTGATCGCGTCTTTACCGATGAGATCGATACGGCTGATGTGGCTGTCGAGGTTCACGCGAACGGCAGGCCAGTTCAGGCGCGCAGCGACTTGTTCGATGTGAGTCGATTTACCCGTACCGTGATAGCCCTGAACCATAACGCGGCGATTGTGGCTAAAACCAGCAAGGATGGCGAGCGTGGTGTCGGGGTCGAATTTATAGGTCGAGTCGATTTCGGGAACACGAGAGGTGCGATCGGCAAAGCCCTTGACCTTCATATCCGTGTCGATGCCAAAAACCTCGCGGACCGAGATTTCTTCCGTGGGCTTTACGTTCTGATCCGTCATCGTTCGATCATTCCTAGTCTAAATCCAAAGGGGCAGTGCCCGCGTCGCTGTGCAACATATCTCGAAGTGCGGCGAGTAAAAGAGCAAAGCACACCTTTTTACGGCTTTTATCGACATCTGCGACGCTTTGGGCCGTATGGAAACAGTGAGTTGAAGAGGATGATCTAGAGAAATTCGTTCAAATTGTGCATATGGGACGCAAGAAAGACCAGAGGAAATGGCGTGCGTCAGCATTTTCGGAAACTCAGAAAACCGTTGCGCGGTGAATGCAAACTTGCGTTCGCCTATTTTCTTGTGTCTGCGCTTGGCTCCTTGATCGCGTTTCTCTCAGTCGTTCGCATGAACAACAAAGGGCCATTCGCAGAAGTCGGTCTTTTCGAATGGTGGGTAATTGTGGCCGGCGCGACGGGTGCTGTGCTCGCGCTGAAAGCTTCACGAAAATTCCTTGGGCAGAGCGGCCCAATGGGTGCAGTCAATGCGCTTTGGGGTGGGCTTTACCTGAGCCTTGTCGGGTCACTCATCGCGGGAACATTGGTTCTACCCGTTTATGGGACAATGTTTGGACCGTTTTCGCTCGCAATTACGCTCATCGGAGCGCCGATTTTAGCTGCGGCATGGCTCTCGTCGGTCTTGCTGGTCCATGTCATGCTCGTGGCACATAAAGACGAATTGCAGCATGCGGCACGCCTGATGCGTCTACACAGCGCTCGGGATTAAGAGCGCTGTGTAGGCTTATATATCAGTCACCAAAGTGACGGCTGGCCTTTATCTGATCCCAAGCCCATACGACTTCAGTCAGCTGGTCTTCATGCGAGCGATCACCGCCGTTCATGTCGGGGTGTAGCACTTTGATAAGGGACTTATAGACCTTGCGGATTTCCGACTTGGTCATTGAGTCCTTGGCATCGAGGATCTCGATTGCTTTGCGTTCGGTCGGTGGCAGGCGGCGCGTTCCGCCGTTCGCCTTGCCAGGATTGCGGGTCGCGTTCACGCCTAGAACCTGATGGGGGTCATCGACGCCGAGACGTGCCCAAGCGCGTTGCTCTTCGGACTTCTTGCCGAAAGGCTTCGTCTCGCGTTCCCAAACGCGGTCTTTGCTGAACTGAGCTTCGAGTTCTGCCTCGGTGGCATTCTCGAAAAAGTTCCATTTGTTGTTATACTCGCGTACGTGGTCCTTGCAGAACCAGAGGTAATCATCGAGCACATCAGGGCTCTTGGGTGCGCGGTATTGACCAGATTCTTCGCACCCCGGGTGTTCACACACACGGGTCGATGTATCAAACGCACCAGACATCCCGCGGCGGCCCCGTGGGTTTTTCTTCTTAGAGGCCGACACCGAAATGTCGAAACCGAAAGGGTCAGTCTTGGACATATGCAGCCTTATCTTTTCGACTCGGAGCGGGAAGTTTAAACCAAGGGCCAGAAGATTGAAGGGGCAGTGGAGAAAATAATGGGTATTGCCAAAGAAATTGAATCACGCCTAGTGGCAGCGTTTTCGCCAGAACACCTTGAAGTCATTGATGAAAGTGAAGGTCACAGAGGCCACGCTGGTTATCAAGACGGCGGTGAAAGTCACTGGCGCGTGATTATAACGGGCGAAGGTTTTGACGGAATGAGCCGGATTCAACGTCATCGGGCGATCCATTCCGCTATCGGCAAAGATATAATTGAGCGGATTCATGCTCTCGCAATCGATATCCGCTAGGTCCTAGATTCGTCTTCGTCCGTCGCAGTTGCTTCAGTTTCTTCGACCTCGGGGCTTTCGACGATGGGTTCTATAACAGGGGCAGGGACTGTGGTCGCTGGCGCGGCAACAGGTGCTTCCTGCTCTTGGTCAGCGCGTTCGCGAACAAAAACCAAAAGATGCTGGAATGTCGTGGTCTTACCTGTAAGACCACTGCGTTCCTCAATCGGCAGCGTGTCTGAGCGCAAGTAATACCAACCCTGATTGCCCATCTCGTTCATGATCTCTTCGACCGAAACAGCGAGCTTGGCATCAGCCGCCTTGGCATCTTTGGTTTTTGTGCCTTTGCGCGGGGCAGGAACGACTTTGTATTCGTAGCGCGTCATCTCAAGTCTCCGATAGGAATGTGAGTGAAACTATCACCACTAGCGTTGGTGTCCACCCGAAGTGGCGACCTCTAAACGAAAAGCGCGCCGCGAATAATCGGGCGCGCTTTCATGTATTTTTCTAGGTCGATCTTAGTTGTTGAAGGTCGCCAGATAGGCCCAAAGGTTCTGTGCGTCTTCTTCCGAGCGGACTTTGTAGCTCATTTTCGAACGGGCTTTTTTGTCGCCAAGCGTTTCACGAAGCCATCCGGTCGGGTCTTGGACATAGGTGACGAATGCTTCTTCGCTCCAAACAGCGCCGGCGTCGCCAGCAGCAACGATCGAGTCGCCATAGTTGAAGCCTTCAACCTTACCCGCAGTTGCGCCCGAAAGACCAAAAAGGTTCGGGCCGGTTTTGCCGCGGCCAGCGATTACTTCGTCTCCGTTTGCGATCATGTGGCAGCTTACGCACTGACGGCCAAACGCCTCTTCACCTGCTGCTGCATCACCCTCGGCAAAAACAGGGGTGGCGAGAATGGCAAGAGCGGCGGAAATTTTCAAAGACTTCATCAAAGGACTCCTTTGGTTGTGGCGCGTCACGCGCACCTTGGGCGTAAAATAGATCAGACGAACATAACCTTAAACCCCCCCGTGCTAATCCGTCGCGGCGACTTTGGTCGCGTTTGTTTTGGGGCTGGCAAAAGTTTTCTAAACTTGTATTGGGCTGCGCATGAAATTGACTGACAACACAATGATCCCAGTTTGGAAGGAAGGGCAGCTTGTCCCCTTCGACAAACTCGAGGCGCACCGCCTCGGGCTGCGCCACAAAGCAGTCAGCGTGTTCTTGTTGTCGGACGCCGGTGTTCTGTTGCAACAGCGCGCTTCGTGCAAATACCACACGCCGGATCTCTGGGCGAACACCTGCTGCACACATCCACATTGGGGCGAGACTTCAGAAGATTGCGCGCATCGTCGTTTGGATGAGGAACTTGGGATCGCTGGTGTGGCGCTCGAATGGCGAGAGCAAGTGGAATACCGTGCCGAAGTGGGCGGCGGGCTCATAGAGCATGAGGTTGTCGATATTTACGTTGGACACTTTGACCCAGTGAAACCGCTGCGGTTGAACAAAGATGAGGTTCAGGCGACCCGTTGGCTCACGAGAGAGACACTTGAAGCTGACATCGCTGCGCTCCCTGATCATTATACGCCTTGGTTACAAATCTATCTCACTGATCACGCTCGCGCGATTTTTGGGTAGTGCGACAATTTAAGGATTTTGAATTTGTAATGTTTCGTGTAAAGCATCTCGCAAATAGGAGTGCTTTATGTCCAAGACGTTCAAGATTGCGATTGCTGTCACCGCTTTAGCCATTGCTGGTGGTGCATATTTCATGGGGCAAGAAAGTGCCTTTGCTCAGATGACCCATGGCCAAGGTATGGATCATTCCGAGATGCATGCACAAATGCACGGCAAAGGCGCCGAGGTTGATCACAGCGCGATGGGTATGCCTGGCCTGCGCGGGCTTGATGCGACAGACGAAGAGAGCACGGAGCTCGCTGTCATGTTTGACGGTTTCCAAACAATGACGCGGACTGTTGAGAACCTTGATAACGGCATCCGCACCGTGACGTCTTCATCTGATCCGGACGTGATGGATGCGTTGGTAAGCCATGTCACCGGCATGATTAACCGCGTAGAAGAGGGACGTGATCCCAAAATTATGGTTCAGAGCCCTACGCTGGATATTTTCTTTATGCGCGGGGACAACCTCGTAAACGAGATTGAGATCACCGATGAGGGTATCGTTGTTACTCAGACCACGGATGATCCTGAACTCGTTGAAGCGCTCCACGTGCACGCTGGCGAAGTTTCTCGCATGGCTGCTGGTGGTATGGATGCGCTCCACGAAATGATGGCGGAACGCGGTTCCAACTAATCGAACAAGGTTTATCCCCGTTTCGCAAGTTCCGGAACGGGGAAGACCAGATCATAGAGCCAGTTAAAGCAGAACGCATAAACGAGATAGAATCCAGCAAGGGCGATATCCATCACGAGCGCGTTCCAAAGGCTCACCTCTAGATAAAATGCGATGAATGGTGTCAGGACGAACAGAAGTCCTGCCTCGAAAAAGATGGCGTGAAAGACGCGGATGGTGACGGTCTTTTGCGCAGTCCCGCGGAACCTAACCATGGCAACATCAAAGAGCCAATTGTAGAGGTAGTTGAAGACCATCGCGATTGTGGCGCTTCCGACCGTTATGACGCCCATGTCTTCCATGTCCTGATCAAAGATCAATGCACCAGCAGGCGTCGCGATTAAGAGAGCAATCGCCTCGAACGAGACGGCGTGTCGTATGCGGTCGGCAGTTTTGCGCATGACTATGGTGCCTCAAAGTAAAAAAGGGCGACCCGAGGGCCGCCCCAGAAACACGTTGAGCAAATATTAGAGGCCCAATTTCTTGAGCACCAGCTCGTTCACTGCGGCTGGGTTCGCTTTGCCGCCGGTGGACTTCATAACCTGACCGACAAACCAACCTGCCAGCTTGGGGTTCTGTTGCGCCTTTTCGACCTGAGCGGGGTTGGCGGCGATCACCTCGTCAACAGCCGCTTCAATCGCGCCCGTGTCAGTAACCTGCTTCATGCCGCGCTCTTCTACGATCGCCTCAGGGTCACCGCCTTCGGTATAGACAATCTCAAAGAGGTCCTTGGCGATTTTGCCCGAAATGTCGCCCTTGGTGATCAGGCCGACAATCTTGCCGAGCTGTTCGGGGGAAACGGGGCTGTCCTCAATTGCTTTGTCGTCTTTCTTGAGACGTCCGAAGAGTTCGTTGATAACCCAGTTTGCCGAAAGCTTGCCATCGCGACCGTCTGCAACCTTTTCGAAGTATTCAGCATTGGCGACTTCGGCAGTCAGAACCGAAGCGTCATAATCCGAAAGACCCAAGTCGCCCATAAAGCGGGCTTTCTTTGCATCGGGGAGTTCAGGCAGCGAGGCAGCGATGTCATCAACCCAGCCCTGCTCGATTTCGAGCGGGAGAAGATCTGGATCAGGGAAGTAGCGGTAATCGTGTGCCTCTTCTTTCGAACGCATCGAACGGGTTTCGTTCTTGTCCGGATCGTAGAGGCGGGTTTCTTGAACAACAGACTTGCCATCTTCGATCAAAGCGATCTGACGGCGCGCTTCATATTCGATGGCCATCTGGATAAAGCGCATTGAGTTCATGTTCTTGATTTCGCAGCGGGTGCCGAGGTGGCCAAAGTCGCCTGTTTCCATGAACTTCTCGTAGGCACCGGGCTTGCAGACCGATACGTTCACGTCAGCGCGCAGGTTGCCGTTCTGCATGTTGCCGTCGCAGGTGCCGAGATAGCGCATGATCTGGCGTAGTTTGCCGACATAGGCCGCAGCCTCTTCGGGGCCGCGAATATCTGGGCGCGACACGATTTCCATCAGAGCAACGCCCGTGCGGTTCAAGTCCACGAAGGACATCGAAGGGTCCATGTCGTGGATCGACTTGCCGGCGTCCTGCTCTAGGTGGATGCGTTCGATGCGGACGCGGCGCGCTGTGCCGTTGCCAAGCTCGACCAGAACTTCGCCTTCACCCACGATGGGGTGGTAAAGCTGGGAAATCTGATAGCCTTGTGGAAGGTCAGGATAGAAATAGTTTTTGCGGTCAAACGCAGACCAAAGGTTGATTTCGGCCTTGAGGCCAAGGCCTGTACGAACGGCCTGTGCCACGCAGCCTTCGTTGATGACAGGGAGCATGCCGGGCATGCCAGCATCCACAAAAGCAACGTTCGAATTCGGCTCGGCGCCGAATTGCGTCGAGGCACCCGAGAAGAGTTTGGCTTTGGTCGCGACCTGAGCGTGCACCTCAAGGCCAATCACGAGTTCCCAGTCGGAAGTCGCCCCAGCAATGACTTTGGGTTTCGGGGCTTCGTAGGTCAGGTCGAGCATCTTTTCTCAGTCCTTTGGCTTTGACAGACGTTCTCTAGGACGAAGGGCGCTCGGGTTCAAGTCATCTGGCATGAGCAAAGAGCCGCCAATTGCGCTATTTCGCAACAAGATTGACTCGACACAACGCAGGGATGCGGGGCAATGCTTTGGCCAACGTTAACAACTCTGGCTTTCGGAAATGCGATCTATGGTGCGTGCTGCAGTCTTTGTGGCGATTGGTTTAAGTGCTACGGCATGTGTCAAATCCCCCGAAGTCGAACAAGCAGGCGCACTTCCCGTCATGGCTTGGGATCATAGACCCGAGGCAGCGGAGTGGACAGAAAGCGCGCTTGCCGCCCTTAAAGAGCACGGCGCACCCTTGCTCAGTGAATATCCAGAAGACATCAGCGAATGGTGTCCTGGCTATCTCAAGGCAGATGAGAATGATCGCGCGGCCTTTTGGGCAGGCATCATGTCTGCGCTTGCCAAGCATGAAAGCACGTGGAACCCGCAAGCGTCCGGAGGCGGGGGCGCTTGGATCGGGCTAACCCAGATCGATCCTCGAACGGCCAAAGGCTATGGCTGCGACGCGCAAACAGCGACTGAACTCAAAGATGGGGCAGCAAACCTCTCATGTGCTATACGAATTGCTGCCGTAACTGTTCCGCGTGACAGCATGGTGGCGACTGGACGTCAGGGACTGGCTGCCGATTGGGGGCCTTTTGTGAATAGTTCAAAACGTGCCGACATGGTTGCTTGGACACGAGAGCAGCCCTATTGCCAAAGCTAAGCGGGAATTGGCCGCATTCGGTCGCTTTGCCACACCCCCCAATATGCATCGTCTTGCCTTAATTCTGACTGCGCTTTTGCTTGCGACCTTTACGGGCCTAAAGGCAGAGCAACTCAGGCCGGTTGAACGTAGCGAGGCGGCGCGTCTCGCGCTTGCTGTCGTTCGTCCCCTCAGCCGCCCAGACTATATGGTGCGCTTGCCAGTTACGATTGAAACGCGCGAGCCAGAAGTACGCCCCTTGGCGCGATCAAACTATTTGCCCGAGGCGAGGTGGGACAGATTGAGCGTAGGCCGGATTTGGACACGCGCTGTCATGTCCGCAATTTCAGCGCACGGCGATGATCTTGAAAACACAGTGCCGAGGGACATCGACAAATGGTGTCCGGCGTATGAGGCAAACGGCCCTGAAAAACGGCGTGCCTTTTGGGTGGGTATGATCTCGCTCCTTGCCCGTTACGAAAGCACCTATCGTCCTGATGCCGTGGGTGGAGGAGGGCGTTGGTATGGCCTTATGCAAATCTTGCCGAGTACAGCGCGCCATTTCGGGTGCAGAGCTACCTATGGTGAGGCTCTGAAGGTTGCAGAAGATAACCTTGCTTGCGCGGTTAGGATCATGAACGTGACCGTGCCGCGAGATAACGCCATTGCTCAGCGCGATAGCCGTTGGCGCGGAGTTGCGGCAGACTGGGGACCAATGACCGATCGTTCAAAGATCGACGCAATGGCCAGTTGGACCAGCGCCCAAAGCTATTGCACCACCCTTGAATCGGTTAGGCCTCTCGCGCGACCCATCACAATTCGTTCTCAGTAATGACTTTAAATGCCCATTTCCCATTGACCGAAAAGGCCGAGAACGCCACTTCGTTAGGAAAGACCTAGATGGGAACTATGATGAGCAATCCGCTTTTGAACGACTGGTCCACGCCTTTTGGACTTCCGCCTTTTGATGCCATTACAGATCAAGACTTCTCTCCTGCCGTTGACGCCGCCCTTGCAGAGTCCCGTGCGAACATCGCGGCGATCATTGCATCGGACGAAGTCCCTAGTTTCGAGAACACCATAAGGGCGCTCGAGTTGGCGGATGAGAAACTCAATGCCGTACTTGGGGCTTTTTATTCGCTCGCCGGTGCCGACAGTAATCCCGAGCGCGAAGCACTGATGCGTGAGTTTGCGCCGAAGCTCTCGGCCTATGGCTCAGAGATTTCGTCAAATGAAGCCCTCTTTTCGCGGATCAATGCACTCTGGAACGGACGTGATCAGCTGGACCTTAGTGCCGAGCAAGAACGCGTGCTAATGTTGACGCATCGCGGCTTTGTCCGTTCTGGTGCGCTGCTCAAAGGGGCAGAGGCCGAGCGGCTCACAGAGATCAAATCGCGCCTTTCTGTGCTTGGGACGGAGTTCACGCAGAACCTGCTCGCCGACGAGCGTGACTGGTTTATGCCTGTGACCGAAACAACGCTTGCGGGTCTTCCTGATTTTGTCGCATCTGCGGCACGATCTGCGGGTGAAGAAAAAGGACAGACCGGTCCGGTTGTGACCTTGAGCCGCTCGCTTATCGTTCCGTTCCTTCAGTTCTGCAAAGACCGCGAACTGCGCAAAACGGCTTTTGAGGCATGGACCGCGCGGGGAGCTAACGGCGGGGCAACTGACAACCGTGCAATTGCGGCCGAGACGCTTAGGCTCCGCGAGGAGCGCGCTAAGCTTCTTGGATACGAGAGCTTCTCAGCATTCAAGCTTGAGACCGAGATGGCAGGCAACCCTACTGCGGTAAATGACCTCTTGATGGAGGTTTGGGCGCCTGCAAAGGCCGCAGCCGAGGCTGACGCCTTGGTGCTTGAACAGCGGCTTGTTGCGGATGGCTTCTCTGCGCCACTGGAACCTTGGGACTGGCATTACTATTCCGCACGTCGCCGCGAAGAAGAACACAGCCTCGATGAGGCGGCGATCAAACCCTACTTCCAGCTCGACAAGATGATCGAAGCGTCCTTTGCCTGTGCGTCTCGGCTCTTTGGTCTGGAGTTCCAACCTGCTGAGGGGCCGCTCTATCACCCTGATGTCCGCCTTTGGGAGGTTTCGCGAAATGGTGAGCACATTGCGCTTTTCGTCGGTGACTATTTCGCACGTGGGTCCAAACGTTCTGGCGCTTGGTGCTCTGCGATGCGAAGCCAAAGCCGTGTGAAGGGCAACGTGCGCCCGATCGTCGTAAATGTCTGTAACTTTGCCAAACCGGCCAAAGGTCAGCCGGCGCTCCTTTCCTATGATGATGCGCGCACGCTATTCCATGAATTTGGACACGCGCTTCACCAAATGCTGTCTGATGTGACTTATGAAAGCATTAGCGGCACCTCGGTTGCTCGAGACTTTGTCGAGCTTCCAAGCCAGCTTTACGAGCATTGGCTCGAAGTCCCCGCAGTTCTCGAAGAATTTGCGCTTCATGCGCAAACGGGCGAGCCCATGCCGAGCGATCTATTAGAGCGCGTGCTTGCGGCTGGGACTTATGATACGGGTTTCCAAACTGTAGAATATGTCTCGTCCGCGCTTGTCGACCTTGCCTTCCACAATGGTGCCGCGCCTGCGGACCCAATGCAGAAACAGGCTGAAGTGCTGGAAGAAATCGGAATGCCGCGCGCGATCCGCATGCGTCATGCCACGCCACATTTTGCTCATGTTTTCTCGGGGGACGGATATTCGAGCGGATATTACAGCTACATGTGGTCGGAGGTCATGGACGCCGATGCCTTCGCCGCCTTCGAAGAGGTAGGTGATCCGTTTGATCCTGCTCTTGCTTCCAAGCTTGAAGAGTTCATTCTCTCCAAGGGCGGCTCTGAAGATGCGGCAGCGCTCTATACGCAGTTCCGAGGACGCTTGCCAGGCGTTGAAGCGCTCCTCAAGGGGCGAGGGCTTCTCGTCTCGACCTAATCAATTGCGAGGATCGTCGGGGTGTCGTTCCACTCCGACGGGATCTTTGTGGATCATGACGTCTGCACTTGGGAAAGTGGTGACGATTTTGCGGCGAAGTGCAGCACCAATCGCATGTGCTTCGTCCAATGTCTGATTGCCATCCAGTTCAATGTGCAAGTTCACAAAAACGCGGCTGCCCGCCTGACGGGTTCTCAGATCATGAAACCCGTGCACATCGGGGAAGTCGCGCGCAATTTCTGTAATGCCTTGGATCATTTCAGTGTCTGCCGAGCGGTCCATGAGCGCGTCCCAAGCGCTTTTGCCGATCTTGAAGGAACCTGCGAACATGAGCGCTGCCGCCATTAGGGCGACAATGCTATCGATCGCACCGATGCCAAAATGCGATGACACCCAGAGCGCACCGATTGCGCCAATGTTCGGTACGAGGTCGCCGACATAATGGAGCGAGTCCGCTGCGACAACTTTGTTGCCGGTCTTGCGCGCGACGAAGCGCTGCCAAAGCACCAGAACAAAGGTGAGCATAATCGAAAAGACCATGACCGCGATGCCGATACCTTCATCTGTAAGTGCGCCACTTTTACCCGAAAGCAGGCGCTGGGCGGATACAAATGTAATCCACCCTGCAGAGGCCGCGATGAAGATCGACTGAGCCAAGGCAGCAAGGTCTTCGGCTGATGTATGTCCAAAAGCGTGGTCTTCGTCGGCGGGTTTTGCGGCGTAGCGGATCGCGAGCAAGCCGCCCAAAGACATCATCAGGTCAAGCGCAGAATCGGCGAGTGTGGCCGCGATTGACACTGAACCCGTGAGCGAAAGCGCCCAGAACTTGGCGAAGACCAAAACAAACGCAACAACGACGGAAAACATGCCCGCCGAAATATTCAGTCGCGTGTGATGTGCATGGCTCATGAGCCTATCCTAGGTCGTCTATTCAAGAAAATGAACGGTTATTCCAGCACTTCATCTGGGTCCACTCCCCAGATTGCCGATTTTGGCAGCCAACCATCATAGCCGTCTGCGTCAACCTCGCACCATGTCGGTGTGCAGCCTTTAAGGCGCGCAACTACGCCGCTTTCCAAAATAGCAATTTGACTCGAATCTTCGCTGGCTCGCGAAAAGACGGGCTGCATATCTTCATCAATAATGACAGTTCGCACGCCCGACAGCAGCGTAAAGTGAATCCAGCCGCCAAGGCCTTCACGGTCCACGACGCGCCGCCAGTTTTCGAATTCGGCGACGACTTGAAGCGGCATATCGCGCCGCGTGAAAATCCAATCGATACGGTGGGAAAGGGATGGGCCACGCCGCACATTTGCTTCGCCCGCCTTGAGTGAGACAAATCGCGGAAGCGGAAGATTGGTGACGTCGCCGCGCACAGTATCCTCGGCGCGGAGCGGCGACGCGGCAACTGCGAGTGCCAGTACCAACCAGCGTGGAAGGGTCATCATAACGACTGCTTTCCGGTTATTGTCTGCTCAATTGTCCGAGGGCGGCATTCGCTGCTCTTGTGCCTCGTCCTTTGTCTTGGCAATCTGGCATTAATGCAGTGATTTGCAAAGAAGCGGAGGAAAGATCATGTCAGGTAAACGTCTGAGTGTTGTCGTCACGCGACGGTTGCCCGAGCAAATTGAAGTCCGCCTTAAGGAACTCTTTGATGTTCAGCTGCGCGACGACGACACACCTTGGTCGCGTGAACAACTTGTTGAAGCAATGCGCAATTGTGATGTGCTGGTCCCAACACTTACCGACAAGATCGACAGCAATATGCTTGCAGCTGCGGGTGAACGGCTGAAGCTCATTGCGAACTATGGCGCGGGTGTGGATCACATCGACGTTGGGACCGCCCGCCAGCGCGGTATTCACGTTTCGAATACACCGGGCGTTATGACGGAAGACACTGCGGATATGGCGATGGCCCTTATCCTTGCCGTCACGCGTCGCATTCCAGAAGGCCTCTCTATGATGCAGACTGGCGAATGGGGCGGTTGGGCGCCGACCGCAATGCTCGGTGGCCGTATTGGTGGGCGACGTCTTGGGATTCTCGGCATGGGCCGAATTGGCCAAGCGGTTGCACGCCGCGCCCAAGCCTTTGGAATGTCAGTACATTATCACAATCGCAAGCGGCTTCGTCCTGAAATGGAAGACCAAGTTGGAGCGACCTATTGGGAAAGCCTCGATCAAATGGTGTCGCGCGTTGACGTGCTTTCTATCAACTGTCCGCATACGCCGAGTACGTTCCATCTGATGAACGCGCGTCGGCTCAAGCTCATGAAGCCAAGCTCTGTCATCGTGAACACCAGCCGTGGAGAAGTCATCGATGAAAACGCTCTGACCCGGATGCTACGTGCGGGCGAGATCGCGGGTGCTGGTCTCGATGTGTTTGAACACGGGACCGAGTTCAATCCGCGCCTGCGCGAGCTCCCGAATGTCGTTCTCCTTCCTCACATGGGCTCTGCCACCATCGAAGGCCGCATGGAGATGGGGGAAAAGGTAATGATCAACATCCAGACTTTCGCGGATGGGCACCGCCCACCTGATCTTGTCATTCCGTCGATGTATTGAGCGAGCGTCCAATAGATGACCCCGAATATCCGCCTCGAATGGCTCGACGATGCTGATCGCGCTATTGAACTTCCATCTTATCAGACTTCTGGCGCTGCTGGCGCGGATGTGCGCGCAAATTTTCCCGAATTGCAGCGTGGCGGAATTACCCTTGGGGCCGGAGAACGTGCTTTGATACCAACGGGACTTCGGATGGAAATCCCTGAGGGGTTCGAGGTGCAAGTGCGTCCGCGCTCGGGTCTCGCGCTCAAGCATGGCATCACTTTGCCCAATTCGCCCGGTACAATCGACAGCGATTACCGAGGCCCGCTTGGCATTATTATAATGAATGCAGGGTCAGAGCCGTTCCACATTGCGCATGGCGACCGCATTGCTCAGCTGGTTGTCGCTCCAGTGGTTCAAGCTACCTTTGAGATGTCCGAAGGGCTCAGCGAGACTGAGCGCGGCGCGGGCGGTTTCGGTTCAACAGGAGTGAGGTCGTGATCCTCGTTGGCACTTTGGCCCTTGTTCTATGGGGCATTGGTATGTTGATGGGGGCGCCGAAAAGGGCTCGCTGGATCATGATTTCGATCTTGATGGCGGGGGTCATTCTTGTTCAGCTTACCTTCGTTGAAGGTCATCCTTTGCGAGAAGCAACGGGCGGTGATGTACGGCTTTGGCTGCTCTTGATCGCTTTTGCAGTTGTCGTGACTTTCTATCGCGCGCTCTTGGGCAAGCTGAAAGCGAGGGCAAAGGTGGATCGAACCTCGACCGAGCAAACGGGAACGTTTTCTGAAACCGAGATAAATCGATACGCGCGGCATATGATTATGCGCGAGATCGGTGGCCTCGGACAAAAAAAGCTCAAAGAGGCGAAGGTCCTTGTCATTGGGGCCGGGGGGCTCGGCTCGCCGGCTCTCCTGTATCTCGCCGCTGCGGGCGTGGGGACAATTGGGGTCGTCGATGATGATGAGGTTGAAGGCTCGAACCTACAGCGCCAAGTCATCCACGCGGATAGTCGTATTGGGATGCCCAAGGTGTTTTCCGCTGAAGCGGCGATGAAAGATATCAACCCATTTATTTCCGTGAAGCCCTATAACCGAAGGCTCACCGAAGCCGATGCAGAGTCGTTGATCGGTGAATATGACGTTGTTCTGGATGGAACAGATAACTTCACCACACGGTATATGGTTAATCGCGTCTGTGCCAAACTTGGTAAGCCGCTCGTCGCGGCAGCGATGACGCAATGGGAAGGTCAGATCAGCCTCTACGATCCTGCAAACGGAACGCCCTGTTACGAATGTGTTTTCCCAGAAGCACCCGCTGATGGCTTGGTTCCCACATGCGCTCAAGCAGGTGTGCTTGGGCCGTTGCCTGGCGTGATCGGCTCATTGATGGCAACCGAAGCCGTCAAGACCATTGTGGACGCTGGCGAAGGTCTGCGCGGTCGGCTCTTGATCTATGATGCTCTCTACGCCGAGCCGCGTGTCCTAAAGACCAAGCGTCGCGAAGACTGTCCCGCTTGCGGAAACTCTCATTGATCACGGCGCTGGCGGGGCTTGTGGCCTTCGGGGCGGCGAGGTTTCGGCGCTGAGGCAGGCTTGGGCGTCAACATCGCCTCGCGCACATCGTATTCGCCAACGTCCAAATCCGCGACGGTATACGGTCCAATTGACCAACGAATAAGGCGGAGCGTCGGAAAGCCAATGGCGGCAGTCATGCGCCGTACCTGACGGTTACGCCCTTCGGAGATTGTCAGCTCTATCCATTGGTCAGGAATTGACTTGCGGTATCGTACGGGCGGATCGCGTTCCCATATGCTTGGTGGATCAATTAAACGTACTTTGGCAGGGCGCGTCGGGCCATCGTTGAGTGTGACGCCGCGGCGCAAAGGTTCGAGGTCGGCATCTGTTGGCGCGCCCTCGACCTGAGCGAGATAGGTCTTCTCAGTAGCAAAGCGCGGATTCGAATACTGAGCCTGCAATCTGCCATCATCGGTTAGGAGCATGAGCCCTTCGCTATCACGATCAAGGCGACCTGCGGGGTAGACGCCTTTGATTTTTATATAGTCTGAGAGCGTTGCGCGCGGAGTTGGATTCTTGGTGTCCGTGAACTGCGACAGCACGTCGAAGGGTTTATTAAAGAGAACAAGCTTTGCCATAACGCCTTTTAGCTCAGGCATGGAATGCAAGCGAGTGAAGATTTTGGGTGGAAAAATGATCAAATTTGCCTTGAGAATAAGGGGTTTGATCAAATTATCGCAGCTACATGAAAAAATATTCACGCATTGGGAATTTCCTCTTGAAACGAGTCATTATTTGCCCCAAATGCGCGTTTTATAGACGCCAACGCACGCGCCTCTGGCCGGTAAAGCAGTCCCGCTGAACGTGTTTACGTAGCGACGGTAACGTCTCCTTTTGGAACTGTTTGGCCTTTGGCCCGTCTGATGGAGATGACCATGACGACTGCGAACTTCGCTTCGGCGATTAACGAATCCCTGTCTTTCGATGCTGCCCGTCTCGACACATACGTCGCGGCTCATGACTTTGATCGTCCGACCCTTGTGATCGATGTAGATCGTGTCGAGCAGCAGTATCACGCTCTCAAAGCTGGCCTTGGCCGTGCTGATATCCACTATGCCGTAAAAGCAAACCCTGCCGTCGAAGTGATCGAGCGGCTCGTGCAACTTGGTTCGCACTTTGATGCAGCCTCGCGCCCCGAGATCGAAATCTGCCTTTCGCAGGGGGCAAAGCCGCACCAGATTTCGTTCGGCAACACCATCAAGCGTCCGTCGGACATTGTGTGGGCCTATAACGCAGGCATCACCCTTTTTGCGGCTGATGCTGATGAAGAGCTTTACAAGATAGCTGAACATGCTCCCGGTGCAGACGTCTATATCCGTCTCATCGTCGAAGTGTCTCAGGCTGACTGGCCTTTGACCCGCAAATTCGGCTGTGACCGCGACACCGCACTTCGCTTGCTTGATCTGGCAAAGGAACTTGGGCTCAATCCCGTTGGTTTCTCGTTCCATGTCGGTTCGCAGACGCGTCAGGCTGCCATGTGGGAGCCTTCGCTCGATGCACTTGCCGAAATCTGGCATGCTGCAAAAGACGCAGGTCACGACCTCACCCTTCTCAACATCGGTGGCGGTTTTCCAGCATTCTACGATGAAGAAATTCAGGCTCCGACCGACTACGCTGCTGCCGTTTTGGCACTCGTCATCGAGAAATTTGGTGAAGTCGAACGCATTATGGCAGAGCCGGGCCGCGGTATGGTTGCAGAAGCAGGCGTGATTGTCTCCGAGGTGCTGCTCGTGTCTCGCAAGTCGGACCGTGACATGCACCGTTGGGTCTATCTCTCCATCGGCCGCTTCTCGGGTCTTGCTGAAACCGAAGGCGAAGCGATCCGCTACAAGTTCGAAACCCCCCGTGACGAAGACGCAATGGGTCCTTGCATCATGGCTGGTCCGTCCTGCGATAGCGCCGACGTGCTCTATGAAAAGCGTCCGATGCCTCTTCCGCTTACGCTCAAGGCGGGTGATCGCGTGCTTATTCGTAACACGGGTGCATATACATCGACCTACAGCTCGGTTTGCTTCAACGGCTTCCCTCCGCTCGACGTGGTTTGCATTTAACCACCCAAGCACAAAAGCGGCACACGGTATACCACGGTGTGCCGCTAAGTCTTTATAAAGACTAATTTTTATATTGATTAGTGCGGGCTTCTGATTAGATTGCACCCATCTTATTGATGGCTGCACCATGACCCCGATTGAAGATCATCCCCTCCGCTATTCCCTCGTGAACGAACTGCATGCGCGTCCGTTTCCTTCGATGAAGGCTCCGGGGCGTGCGGCCTATCTTGCTATTAAACCAGCACAAAATGCCGCTGAGCGGGATCGCAATGCAGAGCGCGCTCACCTCATTGATCTTCTTGATCGGTTTGGAGCAGCGCATCCGCAGCCGGGAGCAACGCATTATTTTGGCCAGATCGGTAAACATACGCTTAAATGGGAGAGTCACACTGAGTTCGTGACCTATACCATTATCGGTGAAGGCGTTGCAGAGCGTCCCTTTGATGCGGCGACGTTCAATGTTTTTCCCCAAGACTGGCTCAACGCCGCACCGGGCACTCGGATTACCTCTGCTTTGATCCGCGTCGAGCCTTTGGTCGAGGATTCGCTGATCGGGCCAAAAATCGAAGATTGGTTTGTACCAGAGAGTCTGGCGATCAGCCGAGTGCTCGAGGATGAGCTGGTGATTGCATCTGATTTTAGAATCGATTCCTCGGGCCACATGCGATTTGCGATCTTTGCGCGCCCAGAGACGGGCCAGCGTCGCATCGGACGCGTGATGCAGCGCCTATGCGAGATCGAGACTTATAAGTCCATGTCGATGCTCGGCCTCGCTCGCGTGCGCGATATGGGCCCGACGATGAACCAGCTTGAGGATCGTTTAACGAAACTTGTGCAAGGCATGGCAGATGAGGCGATTCAGCCCGCTGAAACATTGCACCTGCTATTGGAGGTTTCGGCTCAACTTGAAGGTTTGATTGCGCGTTCGAATTTCCGCTTTGGTGCTACGGGGGCTTATGAGCTTATCGTGAATCAACGTATTGAAGTGCTTCGTGAAAAGCGGTTCGAAGGTCGCCAAACCTTTGCTGAATTCATGTTGCGCCGCTATGATCCTGCGATGCGCACAGTCAAATCGGCAGAGGCGCGTCTCAAGGCAATGTCTGATCGCGCGATCCGCGCCGGTGATCTTTTGCGAACACGGGTTGATGTTGAACGCTCGGCGCAGAACCAAGCCCTTTTGACGAGCATGGACAGCCGATCTGATACTCAGCTGAAGCTGCAAAAGACGGTTGAAGGCCTCTCGGTTGTCGCAATTAGCTACTACGCACTCAACCTCGTGCTTTACCTGCTAGCGCCGATTGAGAAAACGCTCGAAATTCCAAAGTATTACATCGCCTCGGCTGCAACACCCGTAGTGGTCTTTGTCGTTTGGTTGATGCTTCGCCGTATTCACAAACATATGGAATAGGTGGTCTTGCTCCTTGGGCTGCGATGCGTGACACTACGCCCAAGTAATCTTCGCCTTAGGAGCGACCATGCCCATCAAGAACAGCTTTGCAGATCTACTTCCTGAAATCACGGGATGGCGTCGGCACTTGCATGAAAACCCAGAAATACTCTTCGAAGTTCATAAGACAGCGGCGTTTGTTGAAGAGAGACTGCGCGAGTTCGGCTGCGACGAGATCGTGACGGGACTTGGCCGTACGGGCCTTGTCGGCGTGATCAAGGGCAAGACTGATACCAAAGGTGCAGTTGTGGGTCTTCGCGCCGACATGGACGCTCTTCCTATTCATGAGGAAACAGGACTTCCCTATGCGTCTAAAACGGCTGGTGCGATGCACGCGTGTGGCCACGATGGCCATACGGCAATGCTCCTTGGGGCTGCGAAATACCTTTGCGACACGCGCCAGTTCAACGGCACCGTTGTGGTGATTTTCCAACCTGCAGAAGAGGGCGGAGGAGGCGGACGTGAGATGTGCGCGGACGGCCTGATGGATCGCTTTGGAATTCAGGAAGTCTATGGCATGCACAATTGGCCTGGCGTTCCCGCCGGAACCTTTGCAATCCGCCCAGGATCGTTCTTTGCTTCGACCGACCAGTTCAAGGTGACGATCAAAGGGCGGGGCGGCCACGCGGCCAAACCACATGACACTGTCGATCCCGTCGTCATGTCGGCTCAAATCGTGACCGCACTTCAGACGATAGCGAGCCGAAACGTCGATCCCGTTGATCAAGTTGTGGTGTCTGTAACGTCGATCGAAAGCAGCTCCACTGCCTTCAACGTGATCCCGCAGCATGTGACGATCAAGGGCACTGTCCGCGCGATGACCAAAGAAACGCGCAAGTTTGCCGAAGAACGTCTTACCGCGATTTCGCGAACCACCGCACTTGCCTTTGGCGGTGAGGCGCTTGTGGACTATTTCCACGGTTATCCTGTGATGGTGAACCATCCGGAACAAACCGAGTTCGCTGCGCATGTGGCGACCAAAGTGTCGGGCGGTTGCGCCGAAGCCCCAATGATCATGGGAGGCGAGGACTTTGCCTATATGCTTGAGGAACGCCCCGGCGCTTACATCCTTGTGGGCAATGGGGATACTGCAATGGTTCATCACCCAGAATATAACTTCAACGATGAAGTTATTCCTGCAGGCTCGAGTTGGTGGGTCGGGATCGCAGAAGAGCGGATGCCGCTCGAACAGGCCTAAAGTACGGATCAGCCGCCTGTGTGGGACATATGGCGGCTCATCTTGCCCTGAACGTCCTGACGTGAATAGTCAAAGTCGTGCCCTTTGGGCTTGAGAGCAATGGCACGGCGGATGGCGTCCTCGATATGGGCGGGTTCTTCCGAGGCGCGGAGCGGGGCGCGTAGGTCCGAATGGCCTTCTTGACCAAGGCAGGTGTAAATCTCGCCCGTGCAAGTGATCCGCACGCGGTTACAGCTTTCACAAAAGTTATGGGTGAGCGGTGTGATAAAACCAATTTTTTGGCCTGTCTCAAGAAGACGCACATAACGTGCAGGCCCACCAGAACGTTCGTCTGTGTCAGTGACTGTGTAGCGTTCCGCCAATCGTGATCGGAGGTCCGATAGGGCCCAATATTGACCCAAGCGATCCTCATTACCGATATCGCCCATGGGCATGACCTCGATAAAAGTCAGGTCCATGTCTCTACTTGCGCACCATTCGGTAAGGGTAAAGAGCTCGTCTTCGTTAAATCCCTTGAGCGCAACAGTGTTGATTTTAACGCGAAGCCCAGCTTCTTGAGCGGCGTCGATCCCCTTGAGCACCTGTGGTAGGCGTCCCCAGCGCGTAATGTCAGCGAACTTTTGCTCGTCCAGAGTGTCGAGCGAAACGTTGATGCGACGTACGCCAGCGGCAGCTAAATCCTTTGCATATTTGGCAAGCTGAGAGCCGTTGGTTGTGACGGTCAATTCCTTAAGAGCGCCACTTTCCAAATGCCGCGACATAGACCGAAAGAACGTCATGATTTCGCGGCGAACTAGAGGTTCACCACCCGTAATACGCAGCTTTTCAACGCCTAAATTCACGAAAGCACTGCACAGACGGTCCAGTTCCTCCAGTGTAAGAAGATCCTTTTTGGGAAGGAACGTCATATTCTCGGACATACAATACACGCAGCGAAAATCGCAGCGGTCCGTAACCGAGACACGAAGATAGCGGATCGCCCGCTGAAAAGGGTCGACAAGGGTTGGCGTCATGAAGCGAACCTAGGAGCCACTATGTGCTTCGGCAAGGGGCATTTGGAGTGTTGCCAGAGGTTTCACACCAAAGTAGCGTGATTTCATGAAATCCACGTCTTTCATTCACGCACTGATTGTAGTCCATTTTGTGGCTGCTTGCTCGTCGCCCTCGCTTAGCCATTTCGGCCCGTCCGAGGGCGCTGCGCCCGTCTTTGCTGCGCCCGATGTTGTTTCGGTTCAAACGCTCGATCCAACACCCCCGCCCGAGCCGCCCAAAACGGCACGCACGGCCTCCGAATTCGACACCACAAGCCAAGAGGACCGCGCAGCAGCTTTGACCAAAACGGGGAGTGCAGAGCTAAAGTTAGGGACGACTCTTGCCACGCTTGGCTCGCCCGCTGATCCGGGAATTTGGCTGAAGACGCCGCTTGTGGACAGGCTTGTTATGGGACGCGTTACATATGGCGCGGCGTCCGTAAATTTAGAGCTTCGGCCCTCGGGCGGCGTTTCAGGATCGGGGAGCCAGATCAGTCTGCCGGCGATGCGCCTTCTCAAAGCGCCGCTCACCGAAATCGTGGAACTCACGGTCTTTAAGGGCGATTAATCTCTAATCTGACGCAGTGCTTCTTTGCGGGCAAAAGACTTCATGCGGGGGCCAAACTCTGCGATGAAAGCTTGGACGCGTTCCGGATCGCGCTTGCCGAGATCTCGCAGCCACCAGCCAATTGCCTTTTGAATGAACCACTCGCGGTCATCAACATACCCTGCCGCCCAAGCCAGAATGCGTTCGCGTTCAGCAAGTTCTTGTGGCTTTGGGTGCGTGATTTTGGTCCAAGGCAGGGTCATCACCAATACGGCGCGGCGGGACCACATATGAGGCGATACAGTCCAAGATTCGATCTCGTTTAACCTTGAAGGATCAGCGCTGAGGCGCTTTTGGCCTGCAATGGAAACGTGATCGGCAATCGCCCAGGCATCGAAGTCCGGCACCCAAGATTTGATAAGCTCCCAAGCAGCCCTATCGTCAGGGCGAATGCGCGCCTGAACCAAGAGCTTGGCTGCTGCGATACGGGCTTCGTGGATGTTTGTGGCCCAGAGGGCAGACGCAAGGTCGAGACGCTCGTCCAACGTGCATTGAGCACGCCAGTCCTTTGTCAGCTCGTCAATCTGCGGCACAGCAATGCCAAGATAAGGACGTTCCACCTTGTGATAGGCGAGAAGCTCAGGAGCCTTTTCAGGTGAGGCTGCGGCATTAAGAGCCTCTAGCGCTTGTTCGACGTTCAACGCGGTTGCTCCAACTTCCAAGTCAGGTTCGCGCGCACGGCGGGCCATTCGCTTGCGATTATCGAATAAACTGCGGTGTCACGGAGCGATCCATCGGCCATTACCATATGCGAACGCAGAACGCCGTCCATCTTCGCGCCCAAGCGCTCGATGGCGGCGCGGCTCTGATGGTTCATAAAGTGAGTACGGAACTCGACTGCGATGCAGCCCAGAGTTTCGAAAGCATGAGCGAGCAAGAGGCGTTTGGCCTCGGTATTCAAGGGGCCGCGCTGCACGGATTTGCGATACCAAGTCGAGCCGATCTCAACGCGTTTGTTGGTCGCGTCAATGTTCATGTAGGTCGTCATGCCAACAGCTTTGCCATCTGGCGTGCAGATCGTGAACGGCAGCATGGAGCCTTTCGCCTGTAAATCGAGCCGACGCGCAATTTCCGCCGGCACGTCTTCTGGGGAAGGAACCATAGTATACCAGAGCCGAGAGAGGTCGCCGTCCGCCGAGGCCTCAGCCAAGTCAGCAGTATGGTCTTGGCTCAGCGGGCAAAGCGTTACGTATTGCCCTGAAAGCGTGACAGGTGTGGGCCACGTCATAGATAGTCCTCAATTCCAGTGGATTTGCCGTCGATCGTCTTGGTGTTCTTTTCGGCCCAGTAGGACTTGATCCCGTCACGACCTTTGGTCTCAGACCATGTGTCCAAGGTAGGTCGTGCTTCTTTAAAGTCGAAGTAAGGCACCTGAAAGCCACAAGAAGTTTGAACCAAATCGACGTCCATCACAAAGATATTGCGTGCCCCGACATGCGCGGGGAAGAGCGCATCATATTCGGTCCATTCCGCGTCTCCGTCATGCAAGACCCTTGCCGTGCCATAGGCCCGCATAATCATCGGACGCGTTTCGAATCCGCACCACATTACGGTCATGCGCGGGTTGTCCAAAAGATGAGCGGCGGTTTCGTTCCCGCTTCCCGTGATGTTGCGCCACACCAACGCGTTGTCACCGGTGATGCGAAGCGAGTCGCCTCCTTTGGGCGAAAGGTTCACGCGGCCTTCGTCCGCAGCGGTCGCAACAAAATAGATATGCTGCGCGGCAATGAAACTACGGTGATCTTCAGTGAAGGAGGGGAACTGCTTGGCCATTATTCCACCGTGACTGATTTAGCGAGGTTGCGCGGCTGGTCTACGTCCGTGCCTTTGGCGACAGCGGTATAATAGGCCAAAAGCTGCGCTGGGATTGCGTAGAGGATCGGAGCGAGCATGTCGGGCACCTCGGGCATGACGAGCGTCTCCCAAGTGCCTTCTCCTGCTTCTGCGATGCCCTTCTTGTCCGACACGAGGAGCACCTTGCCGCCACGCGCCATAACCTCTTGCATGTTCGAAACGGTCTTTTCAAAGAGCGCATCGCGCGGCGCCATCACGATCACGGGGACGTTTTGATCAACAAGGGCAATCGGGCCATGCTTTAGCTCACCAGATGCATAAGCTTCCGCGTGGATGTAGCTGATTTCCTTGAGCTTCAGGGCGCCTTCCATTGCGATCGGATACATCTGGCCGCGACCAAGGAAGAGAATGTCACGTGCTTCTGCGAGCTTATGTGAAAGGTCTTCGCAGGCAGTTTCGATCCCAAGCGAGATGTTCAGGATGCCCGGCAGAGAGCGCAGATCATTAAGACGTTCCGCCAACTCCTCGGAGGTCAGGCGACCCTTTTGCTTGGCAGCCTCGAGCACCAGAATGGCAAGCGTCGTAAGCTGGCAGGTGAATGCCTTGGTCGAGGCAACGCCGATCTCGGTGCCTGCATGGATCAGCATCGCAAGATCACTTTCACGCGCAATCGAGCTTTCGGGTACGTTCACGACCGAGAGGATGCTGTCAGCATGCTGGCGGCAATAGCGAAGCGCAGCAAGGGTGTCTGCCGTCTCGCCAGATTGGCTCACAAAGAGCGCGGCGGTGCCATTTGCGATCGGCGGTTCGCGATAGCGGAATTCCGAGGCGACATCGACATCAACGGGGATGCCTGCGATTTGCTCGAACCAATATTTGGCAACGACACAGGCGTAATAGGCCGTGCCACACGCCACCATCGTCAGACGTTCAATCTTGGCGAAGTCGACCCCCGGAGAAGGGAGCTTGATCGAATTGCAATCAAGATAATGATGCATGGCATTCGTGGTCACGGTCGGCTGTTCCGCGATTTCCTTTGCCATGTAGTGCTTGTATCCACCCTTATCGATGGTGGCAGCGTCGATCTGCACCCTGCGCACGTCGCGGTTTGCAATCGTGCCGTTGATATCAACGATTTCAAGCGAATTGCGGGTGAGGACGGCGCAGTCGCCTTCTTCAAGATAGGTGATCTGGTTGGTCATCGGCGCGAGCGCAATTGCATCCGACCCGACAAACATCTCGCCATTGCCGTGACCAATCGCAAGAGGGGACCCTTTGCGCGCAGCGACGAGCAGGTCTTCTTCGCCTTCGAAGAGGAAGCAAAGCGCATAAGCGCCTTCAAGACGGGCGATGGTCTGTTTCGCGGCCTCGACAGCGGCGTTGCCCTGACGCAAGTAATATTCAGTCAGAAGCGCGACAGTCTCTGTATCGGTGTCAGTCTCATACCCGATGCCATTTTCGGCAAGAAAAGCGCGAAGCTCGCGAAAGTTCTCAATGATACCATTGTGAACAACCGCGACCTTACCGGCGCGGTGCGGATGCGCGTTCTTGACCGACGCAGCACCATGGGTTGCCCAACGTGTATGGCCGATACCTGCTTTGCCAAAGAGCGGCTCATGAACGAGCGTATCTGATAGATTGACCAGCTTGCCAACTGCACGGCGGCGATCAAGAACGCCAGCATTCACCGTCGCAATACCCGCGCTGTCATAGCCGCGATACTCGAGCCGCTTAAGCGCCTCAACGAGGATCGGTGCGACTTCGTTATTCCCAAGAACCCCTACAATACCACACATAATTAGGCTCCAGACTGCTTATTTTGCTTCAATTGCTTTAACTTTTCGAACATTCGCACCGCGAGTCCGTCTTTGTTGGTTTGCTTTACGCGCCCAATTGACAAAGCACCGTCAGGCACATCCGATGTTACAATCGTGCCCGTTGCGGTCATTGCGTTGTTGCCGACTGTGACAGGTGCAACAAGCATTGTGTTTGAGCCGATGAATGCGTTTTTGCCAATGGTTGTCTTGTGCTTGAACACGCCATCGTAGTTACAGGTGATCGTACCCGCGCCGATGTTCGTGCCAGCTCCGATGGCTGCGTCGCCGATATAGGTGAGGTGGTTTACCTTCGCGCCTTCGTCTATGATGGCGTTCTTGATCTCGACAAAGTTGCCGATGTGTACGTCCTCTGCCAGTTCGGCGCCAGGGCGCAGACGCGCAAAGGGTCCAACCGTCGCGCCGCGGCTCACATGGCAGCCTTCAAGGTGAGAAAAGGCACGGATTGTGGCCGAGGATTCGATGGTAACGTCTGGACCGAACACGACATTCGGCTCAATTACAGTATCGCGCCCGATGACCGTGTCATGTGCGAAGTAGACGGTTTCAGGCTCATAGAGCGTAACACCGTCTTCCATTGCTGCGTTGCGCGCGTTGGTTTGGAATAGCGCCTCGGCTTGGGCGAGTTGGGCGCGAGTATTGACGCCAAGCGTCTCCGCTTCGTCACAACGAACCACTGCGGCGCTAAGACCTTTGGCGCGCGCGATGCCAACAATGTCCGTGAGGTAGTATTCACCCGAGGCGTTTTCGTTTCCAACAGCGTCGATCAACTCAAAGAGTGTCGCGGCATCTGCGGCGATTACGCCCGAATTACACAGTGTGATTGCGCGTTGAGTGTCGGTCGCGTCCTTAAACTCGACAATGGCATCAAGAGTATCGCCATCAGCGATCAGGCGACCATAGCGTCCCGGATCAGCGGCTTCGAAGCCAAGTACGACAACGGCGTTGCTCTTGCGGGCCTCAATCATCGCTTCGATGGTTTCGGGGCGGATAAAAGGGGTGTCGCCATAAAGGACGATGGCATCGCCTTCGACACCCTCAAGAGCCTGACGCGCTTGAGCAACGGCATGTGCCGTGCCGAGTTGTTCGGTTTGAAGAACAACTTGTGAATCAGGGTCATAGGCTTTGACTGCCTTTTCGACCAAATCGGCTCCATGGCCGGCAACGACCACGGTTTTAATGGGATCAAGTGCTTGGCCTGATTTCATCGCGTGAACGACGAGAGGTGCACCTGCAATTTTATGAAGGACTTTGGGAAGGTCGGAGTTCATCCGCGTGCCCATGCCCGCGGCCAATATAATAAGGGAAATACTCATCGGTGCCTCAACTATTCTTGGGCCGTTCATACCTGAAAGTAACGTTTGCGCAACCAGAGAGGGCTTCACAACAGTTTTCGGATCGTTACACCGTTGAGCGGAAATCCGAAGGAGCGCTTATGCGGACTGTAATCTTTGACCTCGATGGAACGTTAGCTGACACAAGCTTTGATCTGATTGCGGCCGCGAATGCCTGTTTTCGGGGGCTTGGGCTTGGGGATCTTCTTGATCCAATCGCTGATGGGCCAATTGCGCTCAGAGGCGGAAGGGCGATGCTTGCACTGGGATTTGAGCGCAGTGGCGCTCATGGTGAGGATGAAGTTGACCGTCAGCATCCCATTTTGCTCGAGCACTATAAGGCAAACATCAATCAGCACACTGTGTTCTTTGACGGCGCAATGGAGTCGGTTAGATCTCTCAAAGAGCGCGGTTTCAAGGTTGGTATCTGCACGAACAAACCCGAAGGATTGGCGGTCCAGCTTTTGACCGAACTGGGCGTTCTCGACGAATTTCAATCTTTGATCGGCGCGGACACTCTGGCGGTGCGCAAGCCAGATCCGCTTGCTTATGTCGAAGCCGTAAAGAGAGCAGGGGGAGACGTCGCGCAATCCTTGATCGTAGGCGACACTGCAACCGACCTTAACACAGCGAAAGCAGCGGGCGTCCCCTGCGTTCTCGTCACTTTTGGTCCTTCGGGCGAGGTTGCAAAGACTTTGGGCGGTGATGCCTATATCGCCCATTTTGATGAACTGGTTAATGTAGTGGAGAAGCTCATTTCGTGAAGCGACTCGAATCGTGTTTGATATGGCGCGGAGCGGCGAGTAGGGCGGTCAAAAAGTCCTAGTGATCGGATCAAACATCGGCATAGCGCGTCTAAGTCGAAAAAACCGAACGAAAAGCCCACAGAACCGCTCTCGCTTGGTTGACCCTCTGAGTGCACGAGGGTAAAGCCTTGGCAAACCAACGGACCCGCGTAGATTTGGCGCATGTCCCTTGCGAAAGGAATTGTCGTGGAAGAAATGCTTCGCGAATATCTCCCAATCATCATCTTTTTGGGCCTCGCCATTATTTTGGGTGCGATTCTGATCCTCGCTGCGATCATTGTTGCTGTTCGTAATCCCGATCCTGAGAAGGTATCGGCCTATGAATGTGGCTTTAACGCCTTCGATGACGCGCGCATGAAGTTCGATGTGCGTTTCTACCTCGTCTCTATCCTCTTCATCATCTTCGATCTCGAAGTGGCTTTCCTCTTCCCTTGGGCGGTTGCCTTCCAGGATGTGAGCATGGTCGGTTTCTGGTCGATGATGGTGTTCCTTGCCGTTCTCACGATCGGCTTTGCCTATGAATGGAAGAAGGGAGCTCTCGAATGGGAGTGATGACTGGCGCAAACACAGCTGGCGTTGACAAAGAAGTTGTCACCCAAGAGCTGAACCGCGAGCTTCAGGACAAGGGCTTCCTCGTCACTTCGACCGCGGACATGATCAACTGGGCGCGTACAGGCTCGCTCCACTGGATGACCTTTGGTCTTGCATGCTGCGCCGTCGAGATGATGCACACTTCGATGCCGCGCTATGACCTCGAGCGTTTCGGCACTGCACCTCGCGCGTCCCCGCGCCAGTCTGACCTTATGATCGTTGCGGGCACGCTGACCAACAAGATGGCACCGGCGCTCCGCAAGGTTTATGACCAAATGCCAGAACCTCGCTATGTGATCTCGATGGGGTCATGTGCAAACGGTGGCGGTTATTATCACTATTCCTACTCGGTGGTGCGTGGTTGCGACCGCATTGTACCTGTGGATGTCTATGTTCCCGGTTGCCCGCCGACTGCTGAGGCTCTGCTTTATGGCATTCTTCAGCTCCAGCGCAAAATCCGCCGCACCGGCACGATCGTTCGCTAAGGAGAGAAGATATGTCTGACGCACTTAACGAACTCGGCGCACTTCTCGAACTCAAGCGCAATGATGCAGTTCTTGGTTATGAGGTCGCTTTTGGCGAACTGACCGTTGATGTTGCTCCGGCGCATCTCGTGGCTTTTGTGGAATTCCTCAAGACCGACAGCAATTGCCAGTTCTCTTCGCTCGTGGATATCACTGCTGTTGATTACCCGGGCCGCGCCAAGCGCTTTGATGTCGTTTACCACTTCCTGTCGATGTATCAGAACCATCGTATTCGTCTTCGCGTTTCTGTACGCGAAGAGGACATGGTGCCTTCGATCGTTGAAGTTCACCCTTCGGCCAACTGGTTCGAGCGTGAAGTCTTCGATATGTTCGGTATCCTTTTCTCGGGCCACCCTGACTTGCGCCGTATCCTTACGGACTATGGTTTCCGTGGGTATCCGCTCCGCAAGGATTTCCCGACCACCGGCTATACCGAAGTTCGCTATGACGAAGCGCAAAAGCGTGTTGTTTACGAACCTGTCAAGCTGGTTCAGGAATACCGTCAGTTCGACTTTATGAGCCCGTGGGAAGGTGCAGAATACATCCTCCCTGGTGACGACAAGGCCAAGGCCTGATCCAATGACCGCTCAAACCCTCCTTTACTGTGTAGGTGCGACAAAGGCAGGCACGTCCTGGCTTTACCGCGTTCTGCACGATCATCCGGAGTGCAAGCTCCGTGATGTGAAGGAGGCGCATTATTGGGACACAATGGGCCCGAAGATGCAGTCGAACCAGACCGCTGCGTTTGATCGTCGGATCGCAGAGTTCACGATGATGCAGGTGCGTGCCGAAGTGAACGGTAACACCGCGCGTGCGGCGAACCTTGCGCTTCAGATCGATGAGCTGACCCGCTTGCGAGATGTTATCGCTGCGAGCCGCTCGGATGATAACGCCTATTGGGACTGGCTTTCGCGTGATGCAGACGGGGCTAAGCTCATTGCTGACATGACCCCAAGTTATGCCCTGGTGAATGGCGATGTTCTCCAACGAATGCTTGCACTCCGTCCCGTGACCAAAGTCGTCTATCTGATCCGCGACCCGCTCGCGCGTTTGTGGAGCCATGTGCGCATGACCGTGACACGCTCGGACGAGGACAGCGACGAAGGTTTCGAAGAGCGCTCGAACGCTGTGCTTGCTTCGGTGATCCGCGAAGGCGCGCAGAAACACATTACCAAGCGCGGCGATTATGCCGCCGTGATCGAGAAGTTGCGCCGCGTTGTGCCGGCGTCCGATTTGATGATCGAATTTGCCGAGAACCTCTTTACCGCAGAAGGGTGGGCCCGTATGTGCCGCTTTCTCGGGATTACGGACCTCGGCGTAGACCAGACACGTGAAGTGCACGAGGGCAATCGCGCCCGCATGCACGAGGATTTGGCCGTAGAAGCAGTCAGGTTCTTGAAAGATCAATACGAATGGGTGGCAAAACATGTCGCCCCCCTGCCGCAAGAGTGGCAGGCCAACCTTGCGAGGGTACGCGCATGATGGATGGTGCAAAAGGCTTCGAAGACGCTCTGACGGGCGAACAGAAGATCCGCAACTTCAACATCAACTTTGGTCCGCAGCACCCTGCGGCGCACGGCGTTCTGCGTCTCGTGCTAGAGCTTGACGGCGAGATCGTAGAGCGGTGTGACCCGCACATCGGTCTTTTGCACCGTGGCACTGAAAAGCTTATGGAGAGCCGCACCTATCTCCAAAACCTGCCCTATTTTGACCGCCTCGACTATGTGGCGCCGATGAACCAAGAGCATGCATGGTGTCTCGCGATTGAGCGTTTGACCGGCACTGAGGTTCCGCGTCGCGCTTCGCTGATCCGCGTGCTTTACTCGGAAATTGGCCGCGTTTTGAACCACCTTCTGAACGTCACCACTCAGGCCATGGACGTTGGCGCCTTGACGCCGCCGCTCTGGGGCTTTGAAGAGCGTGAAAAGCTGATGATTTTCTACGAGCGTGCTTGTGGTGCTCGTCTTCATGCCGCCTACTTCCGTCCAGGTGGTGTGCATCAGGATCTTCCCGATGCGCTTCTCGATGACATCGAAGAGTGGGCTGCGAACTTCCCCAAGGTGCTTGACGACATCGACGGACTTCTGACCGAAAACCGTATTTTCAAGCAGCGTAACGTCGATATTGGTATCGTTACCGAAGAAGATATCCAAAAGTGGGGCTTCTCGGGCGTGATGGTCCGTGGTTCGGGCTTTGCTTGGGACCTTCGTCGCGCACAGCCGTATGAGTGCTATGACGAGTTTGATTTCCAAGTTCCCGTTGGAAAGAACGGCGACTGTTACGACCGTTATCTCTGCCGCATGGAAGAGATGCGCCAATCGACCTCGATTATCCGTCAAGCCATCGCGAAACTTCGCGGAGAGGCAGGGGATGTTCTCGCCCGTGGCAAGCTGACCCCACCGAAGCGTGGCGACATGAAGACTTCGATGGAAGCCCTCATTCACCACTTCAAACTCTACACGGAAGGTTTCCACGTCCCTGAGGGCGAGGTTTACGCCGCTGTAGAAGCTCCAAAGGGTGAATTCGGCGTCTATCTGAAATCAGACGGCTCCAACAAGCCTTACCGCGCAAAACTGCGTGCTCCGGGTTATCTACACCTGCAGGCGATGGATCACATTGCGACAGGTCACCAGCTCGCTGACGTGGCTGCGATCATCGGCACCATGGACGTCGTGTTTGGGGAAATCGACAGATGATCAAAACGCGTCTCGCAACTTCGCTCATCGCAATCGCTCTTGCTACTCCCGTCCTTGCCGACGAGACCGTGGACAAGCTTGTGACCGCCATCGAGCAAGCTGGTTGTGTCGTGACCATGCAAAACGGTGATGCCGTTTACGCAGCAAGCGGATTAAGCGAAGAGGAAATCTTTGCCGCCGTGCAAAAGCTTTATGAACAGGGCCTCGTTGCACTTGAGGCTGACGGGAGCATGTCTCTCAAATCGGACGTTTGCCAATAAAAGGCTTGGTCCTTTGAACTGTAACCACTAAAGAGACGCCCGTCGTCTCTAAGTAAGATCGGAGCCGTAGCCTTATGCTTCGCCGCCTGCACCACGAACAGCCTGAGAGCTTTGCCTTCACCCCTGCAAACCAAGCATGGGCGGAAGGCCAGATCACCAAATATCCCGAAGGCCGTCAGGCCTCGGCGATCATTCCGCTGCTGTGGCGCGCTCAGGAGCAGGAAGGGTGGCTCACCCGTCCGGCGATCGAATATGTCGCTGACATGCTCGGTTTGGCCTATATGCGTGCACTCGAAGTGGCTTCGTTCTACTTCATGTTCCAGCTACAGCCGACTGGCTCTATTGCGCACATCCAAATTTGCGGCACGCTTTCTTGCATGCTCTGCGGTGCTGAGGACCTCGTTGCTGTCTGCAAAGAGACGATCAACGAAAAGCCGTTCACCCTTTCTGAAGATGGCAAGTTCACTTGGGAAGAGGTTGAATGCCTCGGGTCCTGCACCAACGCGCCGATGGCCCAGATTGGTAAGGACTACTACGAAGACCTGACCGCCGACAAACTTCGCGAGCTTCTTAAAGATCTCGCCGCTGGCAAGGTTCCGACCCCTGGACCGCAGAATGGCCGTTATGCAGCCGAACCGCTTTCGGGTCTGACAACCTTGACTGAACATGAGAGCGGCCGTCACCAGTTTAACGCAAGCGCCCAGCTCGCGACCGATATTGGTGATACGGTCAAGCGCATCGACGGCACAGAAGTTCCAAACCTGACGCCTTGGGTCAAAGGTGCTGCAAAGGCCGCTCCGAAAGCTGCGGCCAAGCATGCTGCAAAACCTGCTGCACCTAAGGCTGAAAAGCCTGCTGCTGCTGCCGATGCCACCGTGGCCGAGAAGAAGCCCCGCACCATGAGCGCGCCGCGCAAAGCTGGTGCAGATGACCTCAAGCGGATCTCTGGCGTGGGTCCAAAGCTTGAAGCACTTCTGAACGAAATGGGCTTCTGGCACTTTGATCAGATTTCCAAATGGACCTCAGAAGAGATCGCTTGGGTTGATGCTCGCCTTAAATTCAAGGGCCGTATCGAACGCGATGATTGGGTGTCTCAGGCGACCCAATACGCCGCAGAAGGCAAATAATACGCAAAATAGTGATGCAAAGGCCCCATTTGGGGCCTTTCTCTTACACCTTAGGCGCGTAGGACTAAGAAATTATACAAACGCTATAACTTATGCTCTAGCATATTTCTCGTAAGGCTATCTCGCTCAAGAAACGATGGCCGTAATAGGGACTAAGGAGAAGTGTAATGGCGGAAACTAACAACTGTCCGAAGGGATGCTGGATCGCAGGTATCGTTCTCGGAATTATCGGGTTCTTTGTGCTCAAGGGACCGATGCATTGGGGGCCATTTGGGGCTCTGATCGGCGGCATCGTGATCGCCTTGATCTGTGCATATGTGCTTAAATATTTCTTTTGCAAATCGTCGTCCGCTTCGGTGTCGACGACCGCATCGGCAGCTCCTGCCGCGGCATCGTCTTCGGACACCACTTCGGGTGCGATCCAGCCTTCGAAGGAACTTGCAGGGCAGCGCGAGCTAGAAGAAACCAAAGGCGATTTCAAATATGAAGGTGAAAGCGCGCCTGCGGCAAAGGCCGAAGCTGCTGCACCTGCGGCTGCGATGACCTCGTCCGAGCCGCTCATCAAGCCGTCCAAGCCGCTCAAGGGTGAAGAAGAGCTTGCTACGGCGAAAGGTGACTGGAAGTACGAGGCTGCGCCAGCCGCGCCAAAGGCAAAGAAGGCCGCTGCAAAGCCAAAAGCCGAGAAAGCGCCTGCGAAAGCAGCAAAGGCTGAAAAAGCTCCTGCCGCGAAGGCGACCAAAGCTAAGGCTGACAAGGCACCGGCAAAGGCGAAAGCTCCTGCCAAGGCGAAGGCCGCGGCCGCGCCTATCGTTGATGATGCTGCTGTTGAAGCCGCTGGCGCAGGCAAGAAGCCGCGTGGCCTGAAAGAAGCGCGTAAAGGACAGGCGGACGATCTTAAGATGATCGAAGGTATTGGTCCTGTGCTTGAAAAGCTCTGCAACGAACTTGGCATCTATCACTTTGATCAGATTGCAAAGTGGGGCGCAGACGAGGTTGCTTATATGAACCAGAATATGCCCCGCTTCCGTGGTCGCGTGAGCCGCGACAAATGGGTTGCACAGGCGCGTCTGATCGGCGAGGTGGGGATGGAAGAGTTCCTCGAACGCGCAAAGACCAATAACTACTGAGATCCGTTACGCAAATGGTTGCACCCAATCACGAAAAAGAGCAAAAGACAGGCCAGCGCATCGCGCTGGCTATTGCTGTTGTTGCCCTCATCTGGGTGGGTGCAACCTTTGCCGGCGAGAAGCTGGGCTGGTCCAATCGGACAATGGCCCTATTTGACCTTATCGCTCTTGCCGGTTTCGGCTGGGCTTTATGGATGACTTATGGCATCTGGCGGGCACGCCAGAATGATAAAGGGTGAGCCATGCTCAAGGATCAGGACCGCATTTTCACCAACATCTACGGGATGCACGAGCGCACGCTTAAGGGTGCTATGGCTCGTGGCCACTGGGATGGAACCGCGAACATCATCAAAAAGGGCCGCGATTGGATCATCGATGAGATGAAAGCCTCGGGTCTGCGTGGCCGCGGCGGCGCTGGATTCCCGACCGGTCTCAAGTGGTCGTTCATGCCCAAGGAATCGGACGGTCGTCCTTCGTATCTCGTTATTAACGCTGACGAATCCGAACCGGGCACCTGTAAAGACCGTGAAATCATGCGTCACGATCCGCATACCCTGATTGAAGGCGCGCTGATCGCGTCATTCGCCATGGGTGCGCACGCTTGCTATATCTACATTCGCGGCGAATATATCCGCGAAAAAGAAGCGCTTCAGAACGCGATCAACGAAGCTTACGACGCGGGCCTTCTTGGTAAGAACGCTGCGAAATCGGGCTGGGATTTTGATCTTTATCTCCACCACGGTGCGGGCGCTTATATCTGCGGCGAAGAAACTGCTCTCATTGAATCGCTCGAAGGCAAGAAGGGCATGCCCCGGATGAAGCCACCGTTCCCGGCTGGCGCAGGTCTCTATGGCTGCCCGTCGACTGTGAACAACGTCGAATCGATTGCTGTTGTTCCGACCATCCTGCGTCGCGGCGCGTCTTGGTTCTCTTCTTTCGGTCGTCCGAACAACGTCGGCACCAAGCTTTTTGCGATCTCGGGTCACGTTAACAATCCTTGCGTTGTCGAAGAATCAATGTCGATCACCTTTGAAGAGTTGATCGAAAAGCACTGTGGCGGCATTCGCGGCGGTTGGGACAACCTCAAGGCCGTGATTCCTGGTGGTTCGTCTGTTCCGGTCGTGCGCGGCGAAAAGATGCGCGAAGCCATCATGGACTTCGATTATCTGCGCGGTGAACTTGGTTCGGGCCTCGGCACTGCTGCTGTGATCGTCATGGATCAGTCCACTGACATCATCAAAGCGATCTGGCGTCTGTCCAAATTCTACAAGCACGAAAGCTGCGGTCAGTGCACTCCGTGCCGTGAAGGTACAGGCTGGATGATGCGCGTGATGGAGCGTCTCGTTCAGGGCAACGCTTCGGTTGAAGAAATCGATATGCTCTTTTCGGTCACTAAGCAGGTTGAAGGCCACACGATCTGTGCGCTTGGCGACGCTGCTGCTTGGCCAATTCAGGGTCTCATCCGCAATTTCCGCGATGAGATCGAAGACCGTATCAAGCACAAGCGCCCCATCGCGGCTGAATAAGTTCTACGAAAGGCGACCCTCGGGTCGCCTTTTTGATTTTATGACACAGGTATTTTTATGAGTGAATTTTACCTTGCCGAACTTAACGTCGGTCAACTTCTCGCCCCTATTGATGACCCGCTGGTGGAAGAGTTCAAAACAAACGTTGAACGTATCAATGGTCTGGGAAAACGAATGCCCGGTTTCGTCTGGATGATGGAAGGATCGGGCGAAGGTTCAGTCGGCAATACTGGAACCCAGATGACCGACGATCCCAAGTTCGTATTCAACCTAACTGTATGGGAAACGCCCGAGCAGCTTGAAACTTTTGTCTTTGGTACGCTTCACAAGCAGTTCTTTCAGCGACGAGCCGAGTGGTTCACTGTTTTGGACAAAATGCATTTTGTCATGTGGTGGATTCCCAAGGGGCATATTCCAACTTACCAAGAGGCGATGGATCGTCTCGAAGATTATCGCCAAAACGGTCCATCCGAACGCGCTTTCGGTTGGGATCAGATTCGAGCCGCTAGATCCTCGTAATCAACGCATAACAAGTTGAACCATAAAGCCGCACATGTCGCACAAGCGCGGCTTTGTCTTGTTGCTTTTAATCAAACCACTGTGCAATTCTAAATTGAATTAAATGAAGCCAATTTTAATTTGAGGGAAGTGATGGGGTTTGAAGCATATTTTCCTGCGCTAGGCGCGGTCGCGCTTTTTGCGGTTTTGACTCAAGTGGTCGCAGTCATGGCTGGAATGGGCAAGACAAGTCGGGGACTTGTCCCGGGTGCGATGCCTGTCGCCGATTATAATGATTGGCTCTACCGAACGAGTCGTGCTTCGGCGAACGCTATTGAAACGATCGGAATCTATATTGCTGTTGTTGGTGCTGCGATTTTAGCTGGCGTTGACCCGATTTGGGTCAACAGACTTGCAATTGCATCGCTTGTGTTTCGCCTTGGAATGGTCGTGACGCATATTGCCGGTGTTGGCAAACCTGACCGTTCTATCCGAACTGTTTTCTATATGGGGAGCTGGCTTGCGCATACTGCGCTTGCGATCCGCACTTTGATGACTGTGTTCTAGGATCGGCGGATTTTCGGCAACCAGAGCTGCTTTAAGGCGTTGTTATTGAATAGCAGGTCAATAAAAGCCACATGAGCGGCAAGAAACTCTGGAGAAAAACAATGCGTTTGCAGGCAATCCTTTTGTGTTCAGCTTTATTCGCAACCCCACTTTACGCAGAGCCGTCCAAACCGCTCGGTGAGGTAAGTGAAATTCGCGAGAGCCTTTTGGCTGTCGGGATTGCTTATCGAATTACAGAAAAATGTTCGAGCCTCCGCCCGCGCTACATCAAAGGGTTCAGCTATCTGAACTCGATCAAGAACCGTGCACGCGAGCTCGGTTACTCGGATTCTGCAATCGAAGCTTATGTGAATTCTCCTGAAGAAAAGAAGGCGCTCGAAGACGAAGGGATGCGCCGCCTTGCGGAGCAGGGGGCCTCGGGCGATGACAACGAAGCATTTTGCCAAGTTGGACGCTCCGAGATTGAAAAGGGTACACTGGTCGGGGGCTTTCTGTGGTGACCCAAAATCGTAAGGAACAAAGCCAGAGCGGCAGCGCAATTACGACGCAGATCAAAGAGTCGCTCAATAACCCGTCAGTGCTACTCATTCTTGGGATTCTGGCCCCTTTACTGATCTTTTTGTCGACTTTGGCCAGTTTCTTCGTTTTTTCAGGAAACTAAATGCGTCCTTGCTTGTGCAAAAATGCATTTTTCCTGTCTTTTAGGTGACGTTCCTTCTGGCATCGCTGGCCGAGCCGCGCTAGAACGCCCGCGACTGACTGCATCTAGGCGACGCATTTCGTCGGGTGCCGCGTCGAGGCGACACGAACCAAAAGGCTGGCCATGTCCGATTTGCGCAAGATCATCATTGACGGAATTGAGCTTGAAGTTCCGGGGGCGATGACCCTCATTCAAGCATGCGAGCAAGCTGGGGTCGAAGTCCCTCGCTTCTGCTATCATGAACGTCTGTCCATCGCCGGTAACTGCCGCATGTGCCTCGTCGAGGTTGTGGGCGGTCCGCCCAAGCCTGCGGCTTCCTGTGCGATGCAGGTCAAGGACCTTCGTCCTGGACCAGAGGGGCAACCGCCTGTCGTCAAGACAAACTCGCCTATGGTCAAAAAGGCCCGCGAAGGCGTGATGGAATTCCTTTTGATCAACCACCCGCTAGATTGTCCTATCTGCGATCAGGGCGGTGAGTGCGATCTACAAGACCAAGCGATGGCTTACGGCGTCGACTTCTCGCGTTACCGCGAGCCCAAGCGCGCTGCTGAGGATCTAAACCTCGGGCCGCTCGTTGAAACCCACATGACCCGTTGTATCAGCTGCACACGCTGTGTGCGCTTCACGACCGAGGTCGCCGGTATTACCCAGATGGGTCAGACGGGCCGCGGCGAGGATTCGGAGATCACCTCGTATTTGAACGAGACGCTTGATTCGAACCTTCAGGGCAACATCATCGACCTTTGCCCAGTTGGCGCTCTTGTTTCCAAGCCCTACGCCTTTACTGCGCGTCCATGGGAACTCACCAAGACCGAGACCATCGACGTCATGGACGCACTTGGTTCGAACATCCGCGTCGACACCAAGGGCCGCGAAGTGATGCGCATCATGCCGCGTAACCACGACGGCGTGAACGAAGAGTGGATTTCGGACAAGACCCGTTTCGTTTGGGACGGTCTGCGTCGCCAGCGTCTCGATACGCCTTATATCCGCGAGAATGGCAAGCTACGCAAAGCAACTTGGGGCGAGGCTCTGTCCGCTGCCGCTGCTGCGATGAAGGGCAAGAAAGTTGCGGGTCTCATCGGCGATTTGGCTCCTGTCGAGGCAACTTTCGCTCTCAAGCAGCTGGTTGAAGGTCTCGGCGGTTCGGTCGAATCGCGCACCGACAACGCCAAGCTTCCTGCGGGCAACCGCTCGGCCTATGTCGGCACCGCGTCTATCGAAGACATCGACGATGCCGAGATGATCCAGATCATCGGTTCCAACCCACGCCTTGAAGCGCCGGTTCTGAATGCTCGTATCCGCAAGGCATGGCTGAGCGGCGCGACTGTCGGTCTGGTCGGTGAAGCCGTCGATCTGACCTATGATTACGTCCACGTTGGCACCGACCGCGCTGCTCTTGAAGAGCTGTCGTCAAAGGTGATCGGTGAGGCGAAGGAAAAGCGCACTGTTGTCATCATCGGGCAGGGCGCCCTGACCGAGGCCGATGGCGCTGCCGTTCTGGGCCACGCGATGAAGCTTGCAGAGAACTCGAATTCCAAGTTCCTCGTTCTGCACACCGCTGCAAGCCGCGTTGGCGCGCTTGACGTTGGTGCTGTGACTGAAGGTGGACTTGGGGCCGCACTCAATGGCGCAGAAGTTGTTTACAACCTCGGCGCTGATGAAGTTGAAATCGGCGAAGGCGCGACCGTGATTTATCAAGGCTCGCACGGGGATCGTGGTGCACACCGCGCTGACATCATCCTTCCGGCCGCCGCATACACCGAAGAAAACGGTCTCTTTGTGAACACCGAAGGTCGTCCGCAGCTCGCGATGCGTGCTGGTTTCGCTCCGGGTGAAGCAAAAGAAAACTGGGCGATCCTTCGTGCGCTTTCGGCTGAACTTGGTCAGACACTGCCATATGACAGCCTTGCACAACTCCGTCAGGCTCTTGTTGCAGCAGTTCCGCACCTCGCCAAGATCGACACCGTTGTCGAAAATGCTTGGGCACCTGTGGAGGCTGGCAAGCTCGGCAAAGCGACTTTCCGCAATTCGGTCAAGGATTTCTACCTGACGAACCCGATTGCGCGTGCGTCGGCTCTCATGGCTGAACTTTCGGCCAATGCCAAAGCACGAAACGACGCGGCGATTGCTGCGGAGTAAAAATATGCGGGCTGCTTTAATCGGCATGCTTGCTCTTGCGGGCTGCGTCTCGGCGCAACCTGCGCCCGAAGTGGCGCAAGGGGCATTCGCTCCAAGCTACCAAGGGGTTCAGACCCGCCTTCTGGATGGCGATCTGGTGAATTTCCGGGTCGCGATGTCAGGGGCACGTAGCGTAGAAGACGTTGAGAGATACGCCGAATGCGCTGCCGCACAATACACGCTGATCCGTGGTTACGGGTTTGCACGACACGTCCGCACCACAGTCAAGGAAGAGGCTGGAATTTGGCGCGCGGATGCTGTTTACACCATCTCGCCAGCGCTTCCGCGCGGGCTTAGAACAATAGACGCCGAAGTGACGGTCGCCGATTGCGGCGTATCGGGCATACCGACGGTGTGAGGGGACAGACATGGTTGAATTCTTCACCACCACCTACCTTGGCATTTTCCTGATGATTCTCGGGCAATGTCTCTTGGTGCTGGTGCCGCTCCTCGTGGCACTCGCCTTCCTTATGTATGCTGACCGCAAGATCTGGGCTGCTGTCCAGATGCGCAAAGGCCCGAATATCGTGGGTGTCTTTGGTCTTCTGCAATCCTTTGCTGACTTCTTGAAGTATATCGTAAAGGAAGTGGTGGTTCCCGCAGGCGCAGACAAGGGGGTCTTCTTCCTTGCTCCGATGATTTCCTTCGTCCTTGCTGTGATTGCTTGGGCGGTTATTCCGTTTGGGGATGGCTGGGTCGTCTCGGACATCAACGTGGCGATCCTCTATGTTTTCGCGGTCTCCTCGCTTGAAGTTTACGGCGTGATCATGGGCGGTTGGGCGTCGAACTCCAAGTATCCTTTCCTTGGCTCGCTCCGCTCGGCTGCGCAGATGATTTCCTACGAAGTCTCGATCGGCCTTATCATTATCGGTGTGATCATCTCGACCGGTTCGATGAACTTTGGCGATATCGTTGCAGCACAAGATGGCATGGGGATCCTCTCGTGGTACTTCATCCCGCATTTCCCGATGTTGTTCCTCTTCCTGATCTCGGCTCTGGCCGAAACCAACCGCCCTCCGTTCGACCTTCCCGAAGCGGAATCCGAACTCGTGGCTGGTTATCAGGTGGAATATTCTTCGACCCCGTTCCTGCTCTTTATGATCGGTGAACTTATGGCGGTCGTTCTGATGTGCGCCCTGATCTCGCTGCTGTTCTTCGGTGGCTGGCTGTCGCCCGTTGAATTCCTTCCCGATGGCATCATCTGGATGATCATCAAGATGGCCTTCTGCTTCTTCATCTTCTCGATGGTGAAGGCGATCACCCCGCGTTACCGCTATGACCAACTGATGCGTATCGGCTGGAAGGTCTTCCTTCCCATGTCGCTCGCTTGGGTCGTGCTTGTTGCATTCCTCGCAAAATTCGAAGTTCTCGGCGGGTTCTGGGCTCGCTGGGCGATCGGAGGCTAAACCATGACGCAGATTGATTACGGCCGTGCGGCCAAATACTTCCTGCTTTCGGACTTCATCGTTGGTTTCAAACTTGGCCTGAAGTATTTCTTCTCGCCCAAGTCGACGATCAACTATCCGCACGAAAAGGGTCCGCTTTCGCCGCGGTTCCGTGGTGAGCACGCACTGCGCCGCTATCCCAATGGGGAAGAGCGCTGTATCGCATGTAAGCTTTGCGAAGCTGTTTGCCCTGCGCAGGCGATCACAATCGACGCGGAACCCCGCGAAGACGGTTCGCGCCGCACCACGCGTTATGACATTGACATGACCAAATGCATCTACTGCGGTTTCTGCCAAGAAGCGTGCCCCGTAGACGCGATTGTCGAAGGTCCGAACTTTGAATTTTCGACGGAAACCCGTGAAGAGCTGTTCTACGACAAGGAAAAACTCCTTGCCAACGGCGAGCGCTGGGAAGCCGAAATTGCCCGCAACCTTGAAATGGATGCGCCCTACCGATGAGCACTCCTACGAACCCTTTTGAGGCTATGATGAAAGTCGGACAGGATTGGGCCAAGTCGCTTAATCCTGCTCTTGAGTCTTTCATGCCCAAGGGTTTCGAGAACATGTGGCCCACTATGTCTGCTGACATGATGGAAGCCATGATGGGCAAGACTTTTAACCCCGAGGGGCTTGATGCAAAATCGCGTCTGCTCCTCACCTTGCACGGGCTGACCATCATGGGCGCCCAAGCAGAAAGCCAAGTTCGTCTCACCGTGCGTCATGCACGCGAGGCGGGGGCGACCAAACAGGAAATTGCCGAGACCATCGCGCAGGCTGCGATGTTCGGAGGCGTTCCAGCAATGACCAAAGCTATGGAACTCGCAACCGAGGCCATGGCAGAGGGAACTGATAAGGACCGGGACGAATGACCGTTGCTGATTTTGCCTTTTATGCCTTTGCGCTAAGCACCATCGTCGGGGGCCTCCTGACCGTGGTGAGCCGTAATCCGGTTCACTCGGTTCTCTGGCTGATCCTCGCGTTTCTGTCGTCGGCGGGGCTTTTTGTCCTTCTTGGCGCGGAATTCGTCGCGATGCTTCTGATGATTGTATATGTGGGCGCAGTTGCGGTGCTCTTCCTCTTCGTCGTGATGATGCTCGACGTGGACTTCGCGGAACTCAAAGCCGAGATGAGCCGCTATATGCCGCTCGCTCTATTAATCGGTGTAATCCTGCTCATCCAACTCGCCATGGCTTACGGCGCTTGGGATTACTCGCACGGGTTCGAGGGCCGCATTGCCGCGCCCATCGACGGGAGCGTCGAGAACACCGCAGGTCTCGGCCAGCTTATCTATGACAAATACATCATGCTCTTCCAACTCGCCGGTCTGATCCTGCTGGTTGCCATGATCGGCGCCATCGTTCTGACCCTGCGCCACCGCAAGGACATCAAGCGCCAGAACGTTCTGGCTCAGATGTATCGCGATCCGGCCAAGGCGATGGAACTAAAAGACGTTAAACCGGGGCAGGGCCTGTAATGCCACAAATCGCGCAAGACAAAAGCGAGGGACGGACGAAATGATCGGAATTGAACATTATCTCACAGTGGCAGGCGCTCTGTTTGTCATCGGTATTTTCGGCCTCTTTCTGAACCGGAAAAACATCATCATCCTGTTGATGTCGATCGAACTCATGCTTCTGAGCGTGAACATCAACTTTGTGGCCTTCTCGTCCTATCTGAACGATCTCGTAGGCCAGGTATTCACCTTGTTCGTTCTGACCGTTGCCGCCGCCGAGGCTGCGATCGGTCTTGCGATCCTCGTCTGTTTCTTCCGCAACCGCGGGACCATCGACGTTGAAGACGTCAACGTGATGAAAGGCTGACCGATATGGAAACCATCATCCTTTTTGCTCCGCTTGTCGGCGCGATCATCGGCGGCTTTGGCTGGCGTATCATCGGCGAGACCACTGCTCAGTATTTGACCACGGGCCTCTTGTTCCTTGCTGCGGCCCTATCTTGGATCGTGTTCCTGAACTTTGATGGTGAAACCCAGCACATTCAGATCCTGCGCTGGATCGAGTCTGGTTCGCTCTCGACTGACTGGGCGATCCGCCTTGACCGTTTGACCGCGATCATGTTGATCGTTGTGACATCGGTTTCGGCACTCGTTCACATGTATTCGCTGGGCTACATGGCCCATGACGATCACTTCGGTGAGCACGGCCACTACAAGGCCCGTTTCTTCGCTTATCTGTCGTTCTTCACCTTTGCCATGCTCATGCTGGTAACGTCGGACAACCTTGTTCAGATGTTCTTTGGCTGGGAAGGCGTGGGTGTTGCGTCTTACCTCCTGATCGGCTTCTACTACAAAAAACCTTCGGCAAACGCTGCCGCGATCAAGGCTTTCGTTGTGAACCGTGTCGGTGACTTTGGTTTCG
>JAYPUF010000004.1:0-56875 GCA_038133925.1 Marivivens sp.
AGTCGGGCATCATCAGTGCAGGTTCACAGATTGCCCGCTCGATCAGATCGTCTGGTGCGCAAGCTGTTTTCATGACCGGCGGTGTCAACGCTGACCTGCCTATCATTGCGACCGCCTTACCAGAGCAAGGCATCAGCCCCGAAACGGTGAAGTACATTGGTTTGACCCGCTGGGATGCAGCACCGCAGGCGATGGCTCTTCCAGGTCTACAGGGTGGCCTGTTCGCGATGCCTGATACGGCTGTGAATGCACAGTTTGAGGCTCGCTATACGGCAACCTATGGCGAAGCTCCTCACCCTCTTGCCGGTCTTGCATATGACGGCATTGCAGCTGTTGGCGCCCTTGCTGCACTCGGAAATGGAAACCCTGTTTCGCGCGCGGCTTTGACCCAAGCACAGGGTTTTGAGGGCACCCAAGGTATTTTCCGTCTGAACGCCGATGGAACCAACGAACGCGGCCTTGCGGTCGCAACCATTCAAAATAATCAGGTACTTATCCTTGAACCAGCCCCAAGAAGCTTTGCTGGCGCCGGTTTCTGACCCGGCCGCATTTCGCAAAGAAATCCTAGGAACACCGAACAGTTTAATCTGTCCGGAAACAGAAATTTTTGACACCAAGGCAATTCGCACTGCGCTTGAAGAAGCCATCTTCGACGCGAAGGACGCGATGGAGGTTCGCAAGACCACTGTCGCGATCTTGAATGACGCCCAAAAGAAAGGACGCGCGGCAATCGCTGCTGCAATCGCTGCGCGCCCATTTGATGCGCGCCCTGCGACGCGCGCATACACTTATTTGACCGATGAGCTCGTACACTCGGTGCTCCATGTCGTTCAAACGAAGCTTCACCCGCTCTCGAACCCAACCGAGGGTGAAAAGCTCGCTGTGGTCGCAGTTGGAGGGTATGGCCGAGGAGAAATGGCGCCGTTTTCGGACGTCGATCTGCTCTTTTTAACCCCCTACAAGATCACACCTTGGGCCGAGAGCCTGATCGAGTCGATGCTCTACATCCTTTGGGATCTGAAGCTTAAGGTCGGTCACGCCAGCCGCACGATCAAGGATTGCATTAGGCTTGCACGTGAAGACTACACCATTCGAACAAGCCTTGTTGAGTATCGCTATCTCGATGGCGACCGCGATCTCGCGAAAGCACTACGAGAGCGCCTGTGGAAAGAATTATTCAGCTCAACCGCTGCAGATTTTGTAGAGGCAAAGCTCGAAGAACGTGCCGAACGCCACCGAAAGCAAGGCGGTCAGCGTTACGTTGTCGAACCGAATGTAAAAGAAGGCAAAGGCGGACTGCGTGATCTTCAATCGCTTTTCTGGATCGCAAAATACGTTAACGGCGTTCAGGAAACTTCGGAACTTGTAAAACTCGGCGTCTTTACCGATGACGAATACAACACTTTCGTTTTGGCCGAGGACTTCCTTTGGGCAGTACGTTGCCATCTGCATCTCGCGACAGGTCGCGCTATGGACCAGCTGACGTTTGATCTTCAGGTCGAGATCGCGAGCCGCATGGGCTATTCCGACCAAAAAGGCAGGCGCGCGGTCGAAGTCTTTATGCAGGACTATTTCCGCCACGCGACCCGTGTGGGTGAACTCACCCGCATTTTCCTTACTGCACTTGAGGCCAAGCACACCAAACCTGAGCCAATGCTTCAACGCCTATTTGGCCGCCGCAAAAAGGCCAAAGCGCCTTATGCCATTAAGCAGAACCGCCTCACTGTTGCCGATGAACAAGGGTTCTTCGCCGACAAAGTGAACATGCTGCGCATTTTCGAAGAAGCTCTTCGGACGGGCACACTCATCCATCCCGATGCGATGCGCCTTCTTGCGGCGAACCTGCATCTGATTAACGACGAGGTGCGTTCGGACAAATCTGCTATTCGCATTTTCATCGACCTAATGCTCAAACACGGCAACCCTGAACGCGCCCTGCGCCGGATGAACGAACTCGGCGTTCTTGGCGCTTTTGTGCCAGAGTTCGCAAACATTGTCGCGATGATGCAGTTCAACATGTATCACCACTACACGGTGGACGAGCACACAATTCAGTGCATCAGCCATCTCGCTGATATTGAACGTGAGGAACTGATTGAGGAATTGCCAGTCGCCTCCTCTATTCTCAAAGGTGGCGTGAACCGCAAAGTGCTTTACGTCGCGCTTTTGCTCCACGACATCGGCAAAGGTCGCGATGAAGACCACTCAGTTATCGGAGCACAATTGGCGCGCAAGATCGCGCCGCGTCTCGGCTTGAACAAGAAAGAGAGCGAAACAGTCGAGTGGCTCGTTCGTTATCACCTTCTCATGTCCGATATGGCGCAAAAGCGAGACATCGCAGACCCGCGCACTGTTCGCGCCTTTGCAAACGCCGTTAAAACCGTCGAGAGGCTGGACCTCCTAACTGTATTGACCGTGTGCGACATTCGCGGCGTTGGGCCTGGCACGTGGAACAATTGGAAGGCTATGCTGTTGCGCAGCCTCTATAAATCCACGCGGGCAGCTCTTGAAACAGGGCTAGAAGATCTCAACCGCGAAAGCCGCGAAGCAGAGGCCAAGAAAAACCTGCGCGATGCTCTCGCAAAATGGGACGCCAAAGAAGTGCGGCACGAAACGTCGCGCCACTATGGGCCATACTGGCAGGGCCTTCCGGCTGACGCACATGTCATTTTCGCAAACCTACTTCTCGGCATCAACGATAGCGAAATTCGCATTGACCTTAAGCCCGACGTAGATCGCGATGCGACGCGCGCGTGTTTTGCTATGGCCGACCACCCAGGTCTATTTAGTCGAATGACCGGCGCGCTTGCTCTGGTCGGAGCGAACGTTGTGGATGCACGCACCTATACATCCAAGGACGGCTATGCAACGGCGATCTTTTGGATTCAGGACGCAGACGGGCACCCCTATGAGGCAGCGCGTCTTCCGCGTCTCTCTCAGATGATTGAACGCACGCTAAAAGGCGAAGTGATAGCACGCGAAGCTCTAAAGGATCGCGACAAGATCAAAAAACGTGAACAAGCGTTCCGCGTGGCGACCTCGATCGCATTTGATAACGAAGGGTCCGAGATTTACACAATCATCGAAGTGGACACCCGTGATCGTCCAGGACTTTTGTTTGATCTCACGCGGACACTTGCTGCGAACAACGTCTACATCGCTTCGGCGATGATCGCGACCTACGGCGAGCAGGTCGTTGACACCTTTTACGTCAAGGACATGTTCGGCCTGAAGTTCCATGCCGAGGGCCGCAGATCGGCACTTGAGAAAAAGCTTCGCGAAGCCATTGAGCTTGGCGCTGAACGGGCACGTGCATGATCCCACATGGTGGCGGCGTCTTTCCCCGCCACCTCTAAATAACCGTGGCGGAGCCTGACCCTTCACGGTAAAAGACCATCAAATTTCATTCGAGGCAGAGCTGTGAAACCCGCCCGTCTTGCAAACGGTTTTATGACCGTCGGTCTTTGGACCCTACTCTCCCGCGTTTTAGGTTTCGCGCGCGATATGATGATCGCGGCTTATCTTGGAACCGGTCCGATCGCCGAGGCTTTCTTAATCGCCTTCAGCCTCCCCAATATGTTCCGACGCTTCTTTGCTGAAGGCGCATTCAACATGGCCTTTGTGCCTATGTTCTCCAAACGGCTCGAGGCGGGCGAGGATCCAAGTGGATTTGCACGGGATGCCTTTACTGGTCTCGGGACCATCTTGATTGGCTTCACCCTTGTTGCCCTCGTCTTCATGCCGGGTCTCGTACTTCTGATGGCGAGCGGCTTTGCAGGGGACGAGCGTTTTGATCTAGCCGTTTTATTTGGCCGGATCGCTTTCCCCTATATCCTCTTCATTTCGCTCGCGGCCCTTCTCTCAGGCGTTCTCAACTCTGCTGGCCGTTTTGTGGCCGCAGCTGCGGCGCCCGTCCTGCTCAATGTCTTTTTCATCAGCGCTTTGGTGATGGGCGACATCATGGAATGGAACACAGGGCTCACGCTCGCTTGGACAGTTCCAATTGCTGGTTTGGGACAATTTGCACTGGTCTGGATTGCGGCCAAGCGCGCCGGTTTCACCATTCTTCCAAAACGCCCGCGCCTGACCCCTGACCTTAAACGACTTGCCCTCATCGCTGCGCCGGCGGCTCTTGCAGGCGGTGTCGTACAGATCAATCTCCTTGTTGGCCGCCAAGTCTCTAGCTTCTTTGATGGTGCAGTTGCTTGGCTCTCTTATGCTGACCGCTTGTATCAGCTCCCACTCGGGGTCGTCGGGATCGCGGTTGGCGTCGTGCTTTTGCCCGAGCTTTCGCGCCGCCTTCGCGCAGGCGATGCGGCAGGTGGCCGTGACGCCTTTAACCGCGCAACAGAATTCAGCCTAACGCTCACAGTACCGGCAGCAGCAGCCCTTATCGCAATCCCAGTTCCGCTCGTCGATACGCTGTTCGAACGCGGTGCTTTTGGTCATCAAGACACGCTGAACACAGCATTTGCCGTTGCGGTATATGGCCTTGGCCTTCCTGCGTTCGTGCTCCAAAAATCGCTTCAACCCTTATTTTTCGCCCGTGAGGACACCAAAAGGCCGTTCTATGCTGCGCTCTTCTCGATGTTCGTCAATGCAGCACTCGCCATTGGTCTTAGTGCTCACATCGGTTTCATCGCTGCTGCTTTCGGCACCACTCTATCAGGCTGGGCAACTGTTGCCGTACTTTGGTTCTGGAGCAGGCGTTTTGGCGATGCTGCAAAGTTCGACAAGCGTCTTAAAAAGCGCGCATGGCGCATCTTGCTTGCATCGTTCTTTATGGGTCTTCTCCTATGGATCTGCGGCGAGATCCTCCATCAATTCTTCGCAATGCATGCGATGAAAGGTGTCGCGCTTATCATCCTGATCTTCCTTGGAATGCTCAGCTACTTTGGCATCGGCCAAACGATTGGCGCGTTTCAGCTCAGCGAATTCAAAAGCTTTCTCAAGCGCCGTCAGCGTTGACGCAGGCGGGCCACGAAGGTGGCCCAACCACCTGGCCCAAGAACCGGCGAAAGAACGAGCCCAGTGACGAAGCCCGAAAGGCTCGCTATCCCAAAATAGATCATGATTGCCGAAGGGTCGGCTTCGAAAAAGCCAAAAGACGTTAGCAGTTTGAGGATCAGCCCCCAAACGATCTGAATGAGCACAACAAACGCAATCAGGCCAAAAGCCTTCCATTTGTTATTGCCCGAGTGCTGGAGTTCGAGCCAACGCAGGTAGCTGTATGCGCCGATCAGTCCGTAGACCGCAGGGAAAGAGCCAAAGAGCGGCATGTTTTGGGGCGTAACTACGCCAAAGACCAAACCACCAACCACGCTCGCGGCAACAAAGGTCAAAAGGATCGAAAGTGGCTTCCAGCTCTCCCCGATGAACTTGCCAAGGGCAAGGAGCATCGCACTGGCAAAAATTACCGGAACCCAGCCCGCATTTATGAACGAATAGCCAATCAAACGGCGCGTCATGAAATACGAGAGGTCACCGAGACCGAAAATCCGATCAATGACAGCAGGTGAAACTGCGAATTGATCGATCCAGTCGAGTCGCCAACCAACTGCAGCGGGTCCGCCGACAATCCCAGCATTTCCAAGCGTAATAGCGATTTCAACGCCTACGATGATGAAAACCAGAACAAGTACGGACACCGGAACCGAGTTAAACGGGCTTTCTTGCTGCACTTTGACCTCCGTTTGCCGCCAATCTGTTGACGGTCCTTTCTCCCCTCGGTAAGCCGTTCTGACTTTAATATCCAGCCCCGGAGCGTTCCATGACCGAGACCAAATTTACGCCACGCGTGTTTTCCGGCATCAAACCGTCCGGCGGCCTGACCCTTGGCAACTATCTTGGCGCAATCAAGCGCTTTGTGGACATGCAGGGCGGGCAGTTCGAGACGATCTATTGTGTGGTTGATCTCCACGCGATCACCGTCTGGCAGGATCCCAAAGAACTCGCTGATGCGACCCGTGAAGTGGCCGCTGGCTATCTCGCTTCAGGGATCGACCCTGAGAAGTCGATCCTTTTCAACCAGGCTCAGGTTTCCGGCCACGCCGAACTGGGCTGGATTTTCAACTGTGTCGCGCGCGTTGGCTGGATGAACCGAATGACCCAGTTCAAGGATAAAGCAGGTTCGGGCAAAGACGCAGAGGCCGCGTCACTCGGACTTTATGCTTACCCGTCCTTGATGGCTGCGGACATCCTTCTCTATCACGCGACCCACGTTCCCGTTGGCGAAGACCAGAAGCAGCACGTAGAATTGACCCGCGACATCGCGAAAAAATTCAACCATGACTTCAAAGTCGATTTCTTCCCTGAAACGATCCCCGTGATCGAGGGGCCGGCCATGCGTGTAATGAACCTACGCGACGGTACCAAGAAGATGTCCAAATCGGGCGAATCCGATATGGAACGGATCAACATGACCGATGATGCCGACACCATCTCGAAGAAGTTCAAAAAGGCCAAGACAGACCCCGAGCCGCTTCCGGAAACTCTCGAAGGTTTGGCCGAGCGCCCCGAAGCTCGTAATCTCGTGAATATCTATGCCGCGCTCAATGATATGACGAACGAGCAGGTCATTGCGGAATACGCGGGTGCAGGCTGGGGTAAGTTCAAGCCAGCCCTCGCTGATCTCGCTGTAGAAAAGCTCGCGCCAATTTCCGGCGAAATGGCGAGAATGATGCAAGACCGAGCAGAGATCGACCGCATTCTTTCCCGCGGCGCCGAGCGTGCTCGTGAAATCGCAGAGCCGATCCTAAAGCAGACCTACGAAATCGTGGGCCTACTTCGCTAACGAACTTAGGCGGGGTTTTACGCCCCGCCTGTCGTCTGCCTTCCTTCGCAGCGACCTTTAAATTCTCCGTCACAAATCTGAATCAGATTCGGCACAGGCTTCTCCTGCATGCCTCTTGTGCCGTGCATCCCCATCGACCGCGCTTGTCCCTGCCGGTCAACTTTGCGCGTCTGGTTATCCCCGACCAGACGCGCATCTTTATTGCGCGGCTTGCTCGGATCGGCCAATATCCCCCTCGAGCAAGGAGATTATGATGCGCAAGTTCCTCGTCGTACTGGATGATAGCCGTGAGTGCCTGAATGCGATGAGGTTCGCAGCGATGCGCGCCAATAAAACAGGTGCAGGCGTTGCAATCCTTTCCGTTATTCCACCCGAAGAGTTCAATCATTGGATTGGTATTGGCGAATTGATGCGCGAAGAAGCCCGCGAGCGTATTCACGCACACTTTGAAGTTTTTGCGAAATGGATGCGCGACCGTCAAGACATCACGCCAGAACTCATCATTCGCGAAGGCGAAGCGGTTCAACAAATTCTAGATGTCATTTCAGAGAACCCCGAGATCGGCGTTCTGGTTCTTGGCGCGGGCAATGACAAAAAGGGCCCAGGTCCCCTTGTGAGCCAACTTTCTCGCCAATCGGGAAGCCTTCCGGTTCCAATAACAATCGTTCCTGGTGATCTTTCCAAAGATCAGCTCGAAGCGATTACCTAGGTCGGCGCATACGGGCGGAACAGCACTTTCCGTCGTTCACGATTTTAAAGCGCACACAAAATAACGTTACCAAACAAAGCGTTATTTCTGCGACGGGAGCGATTTCAATCTTCGTATCATAAGGGCGAACACACTCGCAGATATGAAAATTGAAAGGCTAAAACGATGAAATTCAAAGCTCTCCTCCCCGTTGTCGCAGTCATCGCATCCCTTGGCGCAGCTACCGCTTCTACTGCTGCGGGCTATAACTACTTCGGCTCGCTTGAAACCAATCTCTCAAGTGGCAGCACCGTCGAAGTCGGCCTCGTTCGCGCTGATACTGATGGCGTCGTTGAAATCTACAACTACCAATACGGTGAGCGCGGCGCTCTCGTAGGCAGTGCAGAAGTCCATGGCGGCGCAAACGATGGGTTCGCAGTAGATGTCAGCGGACTTCACGCTTCGACCGTGCTCGCCGTTCTGAAAGTCGGCGGCCAAGAAGTGGCTCAGCAAGTCTACACCTTTGACTAAGTTCGTATGCAAACGCGGGGTCTCGCACATGGACCCCGCGCAAGCGCATTGCGTCTTAGGTTCACTCACTTTAGAATGGTTCCAACATTGACTTATGCGTTAGGCCACACCATATAGAGCCTGACAAAAAAGGTTGGCTAATCATGTTTATCCAGACAGAATCCACGCCGAACCCGGCGACCCTCAAATTTCTCCCCGGACAGACCGTTCTAGAGGCTGGCACTGCCGACTTCCCCTCGGCCGAAGCGGCCTCTAGCTCACCGCTTGCAACCCGCCTCTTTGAAGTTACGGGCGTTGCAGGTGTCTTTTTCGGCAATGACTTCGTGACTGTAACGAAAGCAGACAGCAGCGAATGGGATCACATCAAACCATCCATTCTCGGCGCGATTATGGAGCATTTCCAGTCTGGCGCGGCAGTTATGGAAGGTCCGCAAGCCTCGGCGCATGGTAACAACCACGCGACCGAAGACACCGAGATCGTCAACCAGATCAAAGAACTCCTCGATACCCGCGTGCGTCCTGCTGTGGCACAAGATGGCGGCGACATTACTTTCCACGGGTTTGAGCGTGGTATCGTCTATCTTCACATGCAAGGCGCATGTGCTGGCTGCCCATCGTCGACCCTGACCCTCAAGATGGGTATCGAGAACCTTCTGCGGCACTACATCCCCGAAGTGCTCGAAGTACGTCCTGTCGCTGCTTGATCAGCGGTATGACCGAACAGCCGACCCTTCTGGCCTTTGATACATCGGCGGTGTATTGCGCCGCCGCTCTGCTTTTTCGTGGCAAGATCATCACCCGTGTTGATGAAATGAAAAAGGGCCAAGCAGAGCATCTCATGCCTATGTTGGACAAGACGCTCAAAATGTCCGGGCTGACGTGGCAAGACCTCGACGGTGTCGGTGTCGGTCTTGGGCCGGGCAACTTTACCGGCATCCGCATTTCTGTCGCCGCCGCGCGCGGTGTTGCTCTTGCACTTGGGAAACCAGCGATTGGCGTTAATGGATTTGAGGCACGGGCACATGGCCAGCCTCGGCCTATTATCGCGACGATACCTGCGCCGCGCGAACACCACTACGTTCAAGTGTTTGAGAACAACGCAGTAAGCACACCGCTACTCGAGCCGCTCGCTGACTTTGCACCGCTCTATCCGGTTGCGCCGGAAGCTGACGCCGAAACGCTTATCCGAAATGTCGCTGAAATCGCGGCCAGCCGTCTTGGAAGCGCTCAGCCTCGCCCTGCTCCACTTTATGTAAGGGCCGCAGATGCTGCGCCTCCGCGCGACCCCGCACCGGTGATCTTCTCGTGACTCCCGAAGTCATGGAGGCGATTTACGCGTCAGCCTTTCCAACAAGTCGAACTTGGACGGCATCCGAATTTGCAGAATTCCAAGCCAATCGGTTTTGTTTTTGCACCCTACTCGAGGACTTTGGGTTCGCTCTTGGCCAACTCATCGCAGGCGAGGTCGAGCTGTTGACCATCGCCGTTAAGCCCGAGGCGCAGGGACGCGGGTTTGGTCGTCTGCTTTTGGAACACTTCCATACCGAGGCGCTTTCGCGCGGTGCCGAAGTCGCATTTCTCGAAGTAGCGGAGGACAACATTTCGGCTCGATCTCTCTATATGAAGGCAGGATATAGCGAATCGGGACGCCGAAAAGGTTACTACAAACGCTCGGATTCTCGTGTGGTGGACGCTGTTATGATGCGGCGCACTCTTTAACAGGCACAAAATTTGATCATTCGGTCAAAGTGACGTTGTTTGACGTCAGATTCATATTGACCCTTTCAAGTGTCTGAATCCAAACTCCCCTCAGACACGACAGATGTCTCTACCTGCGGAACGGATGCTTTCGCGGAGATAACCATTTGGGAGAACAAAATGACCCTTACAACGAAATTCCTCAGCGCGACCGCGGCGCTCGCCCTTTCTGCTGGCGCAGCGCTTGCCGATCCTGCGATCATCTACGATCTCGGCGGTAAGTTCGACAAATCTTTCAATGAGAGCGCATATAACGGTGCTGAGCGTTGGGCCAAGGAAACGGGCGGCACCTATGCCGAAGTCGAGATCCAGACTGACGCCCAGCGCGAACAAGCGATCCGCCGTTTTGCTGAGGCTGGCAACAACCCGATCGTTATGGCTGGCTTCTCGTGGTCTACCCCGCTTTCCGAAGTTGCCGCTGACTATCCTGACACCAAGTTCGCTGTGATCGACGGCGTGGTCGATGCTGGTAACGTACGGTCGATCGTCTTCTCCGAGCAAGAAGGCTCCTACCTCGTTGGCATGATGGCTGCTATGGCCTCCGAATCCAGCACCGTTGGCTTCATCGGCGGCATGGACATCCCGCTCATCCGTCGCTTTGCTTGTGGTTACGCACAGGGCGTCAAGGCTGTGAACGCTGACGCTACCGTCATTGCGAACATGACCGGCACCACCCCTTCCGCCTGGAACGACCCGGTTAAGGGTTCGGAACTGACCCAAGCCCAGATCAGCCAAGGTGCAGACGTGGTATACGCAGCAGCTGGCGGCACCGGTGTTGGTGTACTCCAGACCGCAGCCGACGCTGGCATCCTTTCTATCGGCGTTGACAGCAACCAGAACTATCTCCACCCGGGCAAGGTTCTGACCTCGATGCTCAAGCGCGTAGACAACGCTGTCTATGACAGCTTCACCGCTGGTGAGGGCCTTGAGGCTGGCTTCAACGTCATGGGCGTTGCGAACGGTGGCGTTGGCTACTCGCTCGACGAATTCAACGCGTCGCTCGTTTCGGACGAAATGAAAGCCGCTGTTGATGCAGCCGCTGCGGAAATAGCTTCGGGCGCTCTTTCGGTCCACGACTATATGTCGGACGAAACCTGCCCTGCGCTTGATTTCTAATCTGAGCCTTTAAAAAACTGAGGCCGCGCTCATAAAATTTGGCGCGGCCTCTTTTCAAATTAAGACCACGGTGAATTTCCGATGACAGACCAGATTCCCGCTATCGAGCTGCGCGGTATTTCCAAGTCTTTCGGCCCAGTTCAGGCCAACAAAGATATTTCAATTCGCGTTATGCCCGGCACGATCCACGGGATTATCGGTGAAAACGGAGCAGGAAAATCCACGTTGATGTCGATCCTCTACGGCTTCTATAAAGCTGATGCAGGAGAGATCTTTATCAATGGTCAAAAGACGAGCATCCCAGACAGCCAAGCGGCAATTGCTGCCGGTATCGGGATGGTGTTCCAGCACTTTAAACTGGTTGAGAATTTCACGGTGCTTGAGAACATCATTCTCGGTGCCGAAGATGGGCCACTTTTGCGCCCCTCGCTGAACAAGGCGCGCTCAGTTCTCAAAGAGCTATCTGACGAATACGAACTGAACGTTGATCCGAATGCAGTGATCGAAGACATCGGTGTTGGTATGCAGCAGCGCGTGGAGATCCTAAAAGCGCTGTATCGTCAGGCCAACATCCTCATCCTCGACGAACCCACAGGTGTCCTTACCCCCGCCGAAGCAGATCACCTGTTCCGCATTCTTGAGAACCTGCGCCGCGAAGGCAAAACGATCATCCTGATCACGCATAAACTCCGCGAAATCATGGAGATCACCGATACGGTCTCGGTGATGCGGCGTGGTCAGATGACAGCCACTGTGAAGACCGCAGAAACGTCTCCGACCGAGCTTGCTGAACTAATGGTCGGACGCAAAGTTCTATTGAAAATCGAGAAAACTCCGGCACAACCCGGTAAGAACATCCTCGAAGTGCGCGAACTGAAGGTCACCGACGACAAAGGCATTCAGCGTCTCAAGGGCATCAACCTCGATATCCGTGCAGGTGAAATCCTTGGGATTGCAGGGGTTGCGGGCAACGGACAGTCTGAACTACTCGAAGTGTTGGGGGGTTATCGCCGTGCGTCGGGCAAGGTAACGTTGAACGGCCAGCCGCTTGAGCTTGATATTGGACCGTCTGGCGGACAAAAACGTCGCGCGATGGGCATCGCCCACGTACCAGAAGATCGCCAACGCGAAGGTCTGATCATGGACTACGCCGCTTGGGAAAACATCGCCTTTGGCTATCACAATGACCCGCGTTTCCAAAAGAACGCGCTCTTAATGGATAATGAAGCGATGAAGGCCGATACTGCGGCCAAGATGTCAGCCTATGATGTGCGCCCCCCAGATCCCTATCTTGCAGCCAAGAGTTTCTCTGGCGGGAACCAGCAAAAGATCGTCGTGGCCCGCGAGATTGAACAGAACCCTGATCTTCTCTTGATTGGTCAACCAACGCGCGGCGTGGACATCGGCGCGATCGAGTTCATCCACAAAGAAATTATCGCCCTGCGCGATAAAGGTAAGGCGATACTCCTCGTCTCGGTCGAACTTGACGAAATCATGTCACTTTCGGATCGGATCACAGTCATGTTCGATGGTCAAATCATGGGTGAGCGCCTCGCCTCGGAAACCAATGCGAAAGAGCTTGGCCTCATGATGGCTGGGATGAATGGGGAGACCGCTTAATGGACCGAATGCCAAAATGGGCTGATATTGTCCTTATACCGCTCATTTCTCTTATCCTCGCAGCGTTTCTGTCCGCGCTCGTGATGCTCGCTATCGGCGAGGACCCGATCAAAGCACTTGGCATCATGATACAAGGCTCTGTCGGCTCTTCCTACGCATGGGGTTACACGCTCTACTACGCAACCAACTTCATTTTTACAGGCCTTGCGGTCGCCGTCGCCTTTCATGCCCGAATGTTCAATATTGGCGGTGAAGGACAGGCAGCTTTGGGCGGCGTGGGTGTCGCGCTTGTTTGCCTCTATGTCCCTTGGTCACACTGGTCTGTCGCGCTCATTGGTGCGACCGTTATTGCTGCCCTTTTCGGTGCGGCTTGGGCGGCTATTCCTGCTTTTCTTCAGGCAAAACGCGGAAGCCACATCGTAATCACTACGATCATGTTCAACTTTATCGCCGCTGCGCTGATCAACTATCTGCTCGTAAAAACACTAAAGCCCATAGGCGCGATGGAGCCTGCGACGGCCAAGTTCCCCGAGCCAACCCATCTCCCGAACATGCATGATATTTTGGGCATTTTCGGCATTCCTTTCTCGCGCGGTGCCCCCGTAAATATCGCGCTATTGCTCGCGCTTCTTGCCTGTTTCCTCGTTTGGGTGCTGATCTGGCGCACGCGCCTCGGCTATCAACTCCGCGCCTTTGGGCATTCGGAAAGTGCAGCCCGATACGCTGGGATCAGTCCGACCAAGATCATCATGGTTTCAATGCTGATCTCGGGTGCCCTCGCAGGCCTTATGGCCATTAACAACGTTATGGGCGAAGCTGAACGCTTGGTTCTCAACGCGGTCGAAGGCGCAGGCTTTATCGGCATCGCCGTGGCGCTCATGGGTCGAAACCATCCCTTTGGCGTACTCCTTGCCGCGCTGCTCTTTGGTGTCCTCTATCAAGGCGGCGCTGAACTTGCTCTTGCGACGTCGATCCCACGTGAAATGATTGTGGTTATCCAAGCCTTGGTGATCCTCTTTACAGGCGCTCTCGACAACATGGTGCGCATGCCGCTCGAAAGCCTCTTCTCAGTTCTCCGCCGCAAACCAGAAGGAGCCAAGTAATGGATTTCTTTGCTCTCTTTGACCTCGCGGTCCTTGATGGAACAGTACGCCTTGCCACGCCACTCCTGTTGGCCTGTCTTGCGGGTCTCTTCTCGGAGCGTGCTGGTATCTTCGACATTGGTCTCGAAGGTAAAATGCTCGCTGCTGCGTTCCTTTCAGGCGCAATCGCCGCCACGACAGGGAATGCATGGCTCGGCCTCTTAGCGGGCATCGCAGCTTCACTGGTTCTTTCCGTGATCCACGGCCTCGCTTCGATCACTTTCCGCGGCAACCAATTAATCTCAGGCGTTGCGATCAACTTCTTTGCAGCAGGTCTAACCGTCGTCGTCGCGCAAAGCTGGTTCCAACAGGGTGGACGCACGCCATCGCTCTCGGAAGGGGGGCGTTTCAACCCGATCACATGGATCGGCGCGGATGGTAATGGCTTTTACTCTGAAGTGGTCTCGGGCCACTCAATCCTTGTTTATGGCGCACTTCTTTGCGTACCGCTCACGTGGTGGGTGCTCTACCGGACGCGCTATGGCCTTCGCCTCCGCGCTGTGGGTGAAAATCCCGCCTCGGTGGATACCGCGGGCGTCTCGGTTATTGGGCTACGCTACTCTGCAGTAGTGATTTGCGGCGTCCTTTGCGGAATTGCAGGTGCTTATCTTGCCACAGCGTTGCAGGCAGGTTTTGTGAAAGATATGACCGCAGGTCGCGGCTATATCGCTCTCGCGGCGTTGATTTTTGCAAAGTGGCGGCCATGGTATGCGCTCGGAGCGACAACTCTTTTCGGTTACCTTCAGGCGCTCTCCTTGCGGCCCGATATCCTTGAACGCGCAATCGGAGTGAAGGTGCAGGTACAGCTCCTCGACGCGCTGCCGTACATCCTAACTGTTGTTATTTTGGCCGGCTTTGTCGGTAAAGCAATCCCGCCGCGCGCGGGTGGAGAACCCTATGTCAAAGAGCGCTGATCTCGCCGCAACAATCCGTGAAATCGCAGGGGACGCGCCCGTTCGGATTGGTCTGATCCTTGGCTCGGGTCTTGGACACCTCGCTGGGGCTGTTGAAGGCGTCGCGATGCCCTACTCCGAACTCCCCGGTTTTCCGCACGCGGGTGTTTCGGGCCACAACCCGAACCTCGTGATCGGCGAACTTGAAGGCGTGCGCGTTGCTGTGTTTGGTGGCCGTGCTCACTACTACGAGAACGGCAATCCTGCTGCGATGCGCCTACCGCTAGAAACGCTCTGCGAGCTCGGCGCTGACACTGTCATCGCAACAAACGCCGCCGGTTCACTTCGCACCGATATGCCTACTGGGTCCATTATGTGCCTTACAGACCATATCAACTTCTCTGGCCTCAACCCGCTTATCGGCGAGCAAACAGACAAACGCTTTGTTCCGATGATGGACGCCTATGAACCTGAACTGCGCCAGGCACTGACTTCCGCAGCGAAGGGCGAAAAGATCGAAATGTTCGAAGGCATCTATGCTTGGTATTCAGGCCCCTCTTTTGAAACTCCTGCCGAAATTCGCGCGATCCGCACACTTGGAGCAGATGCCGTTGGCATGTCCACAGTGCCCGAGGTGATCCTTGCACGCTTCCTCGGGCTTCGTGCTGCTGCGATCTCGACAATCACCAATATGGCGGCAGGAATGAGTGACGAAAAGATCAGCCACGAGCACACCAAAGCGATGGCTCCGCTAGGCGCCGCCAAACTCGAAGTCGTGTTACGCAGGTTCCTGCGCGATCTTAAATAAAGTCAGGGGTTTGACACTCGCTTCGGATCAGTGTTTTTTGGGTTGCACGCGGCCCCTCTGCCGGAATCCAAAATGCAGATTTATCTTCCCATCGCCGAAGTCTCGGTGAACATCTTTCTTATTCTCGGCCTCGGTGGTGTGGTCGGGATTCTATCTGGGATGTTCGGCGTCGGCGGAGGCTTTCTCATCACGCCACTTCTGTTTTTTGTGGGCATTCCACCCGCTGTCGCTGTTGCAACCTCTGCAAACCAAATTGTCGCTTCATCAGTATCGGGTCTCATTAGCCAGATCAAAAGGCGCGGCGTCGACTTTGTAATGGGAACAGTGCTCCTTATTGGGGGCCTCATTGGTTCGGCGATCGGGGTTCAAATCTTTAACCTCTTGAAAGAGATGGGTCAGGTCGACCTGTTGGTGAACCTTTGCTACGTAATATTCCTCGGAATTATCGGTGGCATGATGTTCATCGAGAGCCTGAATGCGATTATTCGCTCCAAGAACTCACCCCCAAAGCGCCGCAAACATAACTGGGTGCACAACCTGCCCTTCAAGATGAAATTCCGCATCTCGGGACTTTATATCTCGGTCATTCCACCCCTCATGGTCGGAGTTTTGGTTGGCCTCTTGGCAGCTATTATGGGCGTCGGCGGGGGCTTCATCATGGTGCCGGCGATGATCTATCTCTTGGGCATGCCCACCAAAGTGGTCATTGGGACTTCGCTTTTTCAGATCATCTTCGTTGCGGCCTTCACGACGATGATGCATGCAATCACCAACCAAACGGTCGACATCGTCCTCGCAATCTTGCTGCTTATTGGTGGTGTGATTGGCGCACAGTTTGGCACGCGAATTGGCATGAAACTAAAAGCAGAGCAGCTTCGAATTTTGCTCGCGGGGCTGGTGCTGCTTGTCGCTTTGAAGCTTGCGGTCGATCTACTGGTCGAGCCAAGCGAACTTTATTCAATCGCGGGGATCGGCGAATGATCACGCGAGTTCTCACATTTTTCTGGTTTGCATTCATTGCCACAGCACCGCATGCCGAAGAGATCGTGATGGGCATGTCTCAAGACGAAGTCGCGATCACGGCCAGTTTCACAGGTTCTGAAATCCTCATCTTTGGCGCAGTTCGCCGAGACGCACCCGCCCCTGAGAGCTCTCAACTAGAGGTCATTATTGCAGTTCAGGGACCAAATCTGCCCGTAACAGTCCGCAAGAAAGAACGTGTCGCGGGCATTTGGGTGAACACCAGCTCAATCGAACTTGATATTGCTCCATCATTTTATGCGGTCGCTACATCCGGCGGGATCGGGGACGTGCTCTTGCCGCTTGAAGATCTACGCCACGCGGTTTCTGTGGGAAGGGTTGTTCGAAGTGCAGGTCAAGACGCCTTTGCGACTGACAATTCCGTTGATGCTTTCGCTCGTATTCAAGCAGAAGATAACCTTATTCAAATCCTTGAAGGCGCGGTCAAAATTGACGAACAAACGCTCTTTCGCGCTCGCATTTCACTCCCCGCAAATATCACCGAAGGCGACTACAAAACACGTATTTTCTTGACTCGGAACGGCATGGTCGTGGACCAGTTAGATACGATCATTCCAGTCTACAAAGTCGGGATTGAGCGCTGGCTTTATAAATTATCCCAGGAGCAAGCAGCTATTTATGGTGCGCTCTCGCTGGCGATAGCAGCGCTCGCGGGCTGGATGGCGGCCGCAATCTTTGGAAGACTGCACGGCTAATTCTCGTCTTCGGAACGAAGCTCCAGAGGCACCGACGCAACCCTCAAATCATCCACCGCAAGAGGGCCCGAAGGCCGCCCCAGCCGATTGCGCACAATCCACCTGAGTTGGTTTTCGGCTCGCGTGATTGCTACATAAGCAAGACGTTTCCAAAGCGGCTGGCCTGCTTCAACACGGCCCATTTGCGCCGCTGCATAGATGTCTGGCGCAAAAACCTGTACCGTGTCCCACTGAGAACCTTGGGCCTTGTGGATCGTAACTGCGGCTCCATGCAAGAATGTTGCGCCCATCCGCGCGGCGAAAGGGATGAACGGTTCCTCGTCGCCCTCATGTTCGATTTTTACAATGCTAGCGGCTGAAACCTGTGGGTCTTCGGCACCAATGACATGTAAACGTGAAAATCCAGGTTTGCGACCCGGTCCAAGATAAACAACCTGCGCGCCTTTGATCAGGCCACGTGCCTCGAGGTCCAAGCGCTTCTTTCGATGTTTGACGGGAAGCTCGATCCCATCGCAAATCAATGGCTCGCCTTCAAGCAATTCATCTTCGGGCGCACCATATGCATTGCGGAAAGCATGGATCAAACGGATACGCGTCGCGTTCCGCCAAACCAACACAGGCGAGCGCGCCATAAGATCGGCTTCGACACGCTGTGCCCACACCACACGCTCATCGCGTTTTGAGGCTTCCTCTACGAGCTTTTCGAAACGGTAGAAATCTACAGCGGGATCAGCCAAAGCATGCGCGAGGTCAAGAATTGGGTTGTCTGAATCCTGACGGTGAACGCGCTGAAGCTCGAACCGACGGTTGGATGGAAGGCTTTCGAAAACCATCCCGCCTGTCCCTTGAACGGGCGGCAACTGGGCAGGATCTCCAAACAGAACCAGCGTCGGGAAAATCTCTTGAAGGTCCTCAAACTGTTTGGCGTCCAGCATCGAGCTTTCGTCGATAAACCCGATATCAAGCGGCTCCTCGCGACGCTTCCAGCCAGTGATGAAATCCGACCCCCTAAGACCAGCAGCTGCAAGTGCGGCAGGGATCGAAGTATTCACCTGATAGGACGCCCAAGCTCGATCAAGTGCGACATCAGTAATCCCTTCGATTTTGGGACGCTCACCCTCGCCTGCGAGCCATTCAGCAATGCGTTCATACTCGGGATCATAGACAGGAGTGTAAAGAATGCGGTGAATCGTGGTTGCAGGAACACCGCGATTACGCAGAACACTTGCGGCTTTGTTGGTTGGGGCAAGGATAGCCAATGTGCGACGATCCTTGCGTTTTTTGCCTTCCCAATCCCCAGAAACGACGTCGATTCCAGCCTCAACCAATGCCTTGGTTAACTCAGATAGAAGCATCGTCTTACCGGAACCCGCCTTGCCGATGACGGCAATTACGCTCGATTTGTCCGGCATAGGAGGCGTGAGCAAGGAATCTTCGATGTCTACGCCCGCCGAACGCAGGAGCGCGGCGACTGCGTCCCAAGCTTCGGCCTGATCAGATGAGAATGTGAGTGCGGTTCCTGACATGGCGCGACCCTATCCCTCACCGCGACCAAGGGCCAGTGGACTTAGGCGGAAAGCGGCAATTGAAGCGCACCAAACGCACGTTCGAACCATCTTTCAGAGAGAGCCATCGATATGCCCGCACTTTTTGACACACGAAGTCGCGCTTCCGGCGAATAGGCCCAAAGCCCAACCGATACTTTCTCGCGTCCAGTGCCGCTTTCGCCTAGAATAGTCGGCGATGATCCAATCATGCGATAGATCCGCACCATCCTTGCATCAAACACACCTGCAAAATGCGAAAGGCCAAAGTTTCGCATGAGCTCGCCTCCGCCCAACATCAATGCCGCAGCGATACGGCTCTCTGCCCCGCGCGAAAGACAAAATCGAGTGCATTCCCAAATTCTCGGATCGCAAATTGGGCTTCCACCCGTCAAATTACCGAAGTGTTCGTTCACCATTGTTCGACCGACGCTAGGTAAAAATCGCATCGATCCCCCGTGGGTGCCATCGACGTTTTCCCAAATGACGTAAAGAGGATTTAACGCATCATATTCGTCGCGTTCCCATCCCCTATCATCCAATTCAACCTCCCATCCAAGTCGGTGTTTGAACTGATCCGCTCGATCGAGGAACATAGTTTCCGCAAGATTGGGAAATCGCGGCAGGTCTGATCCGTAAATGTAGCGTAGCATTGGGCTCTCCTATTGGTGAAGGATTTGCCCAAAGGTGCGGCTTAAAAGTTAATGTCAGAGGAACGCTGCGAACGCTGTTTCGACGCTAGGCAACACCTTGTTTACCTTGCAACTCGTAACGTCCGGGCCAATTTCCAACAGCACCGTTGGTCGCGCCCCCTGTGATTATCAACCCTTCCGCAAGAGCCCGAGCGACAGCATGTGTGGTGTTATTTGCGCCCAATTTGAGCCGAGCAGACTCAATGTAAGCCCTTAGAGTATGCTCGGAAATTTCGAGCATCTCAGCGACTTGGCCACGTCCATACCCCATCGCAAGAAAGGTGAGTGCGTCCGTTTCCCGAGGGCTCAGAGATTTGGCCGCAGTCGGCGTGCGTCCGCGCTCGATCATGAGTGCAGAGTTATTGAAGTAATGTGCAATTAAGATCAAATTGCGTTGATTTTCTCTGGTAAATTCATCCCATTCGAGATCATCGCGATGATCTGAAACAGTGAACAAAGCAAACTGCCCATTCGGACCGCGAATTGGAATTGAATACCCTTGGCTGCCGATCTCAAACCGCGCCGCATCTGCTGCCAGTGCTCTTGATGCTTTGCTAGACCAGTCCAACCTACGCCAATCTACGGGATGAAACCGCTGATAGCAGCCTATTACCACTGGATCGATCCTAAGATAGTCCTTGTCGATATAGGTTTGAACCCAATCCGGTGGATAGGTTCCACAGCCGTATTGCTCACCATTTGCCGAAACCCAATGATAAACCATATGCGACACACCATAGTAGTCGCGTAGCTCCAAAATCAGGCTTTGTAGATCTTCAAAAGCTTGAGCTTGCTCCAACCTCACTAGAAATTCTTCCGGCATCCAACCCATCTCCGAGCCTTACAAAGGATCGAACTTCGCCGCCCAACGACATAATTTCACGATCAGCTACCGTTGCTGTTTCCTCAAGCTGACCTGCTAAGTCTGGCAAACCATTTTGAGCTGCGAAATTTTGTAGGTCCGCGAGGACGTCGAGTATCCATTTGTTTCCCATGACCAGCCTCTTAAGGAATGGTTAATGAAGTATTAACAACCTATAGTAGCAAACCTTGGGGAGCAAAATTACCCACCTATTTGATCCCCCCATTTCTGGGGGGGAACGAAATCAGAAAGAAGAATGCAGAAGCGCGGACCAATGGCCCGCGCTTTCGTGGTTTGCTATGAGCTTAAGACGCTACTTTTTGGACTTTTCGTAGGCGTCTTCGAAGGTACGCAGACCCATCTCTGGTGACTGAACCAGAACGGCCATGTTGCCCGGCTTGTGCTGGTTTTTGCGCATTTTGGTGTGTGCCGCAGGAATTTCAGCCCAAGTGAAGCACTCGGACATACAAGGGTCAAGACGACGCTCGATCATAAGCTGGTTTGCCTGCGATGCCTGCTTGAGGTTCGCAAAGTGGCTGCCCTGAACGCGCTTCTGGTGCATCCAGAGGTAACGAACATCGAAGGTCAGGTTATAGCCGGTGGTGCCTGCACAGATCACAACCATACCGCCGCGCTTCACCACAAAGACCGAAACAGGGAAAGTCGCCTCACCTGGGTGCTCGAACACCATGTCGACGTTATTGCCTTTGCCCGTGATGTCCCAAATCGCCTTGCCAAACTTGCGGGTCTCGTTGAACCACTCTTTGTATTCGGGCGTGTTCACTGTGGGCATTTGCCCCCAGCAATCAAAGTCGTTGCGATTGATGACGCCCTTTGCGCCGAGCGACATCACGAAGTCGCGCTTGCTCTCGTCGCTGATCACACCGATCGCATTTGCACCGGCGGTATTGATGAGCTGGATCGCATAAGAACCAAGACCACCCGAAGCACCCCAAACGAGAACATTCTGACCAGGCTTTAGTTCATGTGGCTTGTGACCAAAGAGCATACGATAGGCCGTTGCAAGGGTCAGCGTGTAACATGCCGACTCTTCCCAGGTCTGGTGACGCGGACGGTGCATCAGCTGCTGCGATTGTACACAGGTGAACTGGCCGAATGATCCATCAGGTGTCTCATAGCCCCAAATGCGCTGCGAGGGAGAGAACATAGGGTCGCCGCCATTGCACTCTTCATCGTCGCCGTCGTCTTGGTTGCAGTGAATTACAACCTCGTCGCCAACCTTCCAGCGCTTCACCTTATCGCCAACGGCCCAAACGATACCAGCGGCGTCAGACCCGGCAATATGATAGGGCGCACCGTGGACATCAAACGGGCTGATCGGAATACCGAGACCCGCCCAAACGCCGTTGTAGTTAACGCCAGCGGCCATAACCATGACGAGCACTTCATGGCTGTCGGGCTTGGGAGTGTCGACGACTTCGATTTCGAAAGCCTTGTCCGGTTCGCCATGGCGCTCGCGACGGATTGTCCATGCGTACATCGACTTTGGGACGTATCCGAGGGGCGGCATTTCACCCACCTCGTAGAGGTCCTTTTCGGGGGCAGTGTAGGTCAGAACATCCGGTTTCTGATCAAGGGCCATCATAGTCTCCATCGTCAAATCTTTGATTTTTGCCGCAACGCAGAATCGCGGCGTTTCCTATTTGTAGGAGACGTTGGAGTAACTTTGCAACCGCTACTAAGGTATTTTTGTAATTTTATTACCGAGCAAACGCAGAAAATTGGACCACTTATGCTGCAAGTGCAGTAAAATAATGAGAAATCGACGACGCATAGAACATCAAGATTCTGTCAGCGCCCGGGTCGACAACCAGTTTCTGACCATTTTCAGTCACCAATTTTCGTTCACCAAGGAGCTCAAGCGCATCGGTCACCATCTTTGCGGCGGTCCGGCTGGGTGACTTGGCACCATTCGCCACCATTCGCTCGACCATCTTCTCAACGTCCCGAACTAAAGCGAGGCGGTCTCGTTGACCCATAAGAATTGCACGAGCAACAAGGGGCACAGGAACGATCGGCGTACTTGCCTCGATCCGGCCCATAAGCATGGACGCAATGGCCTCTGGGTCCGTCTCCTTTATGGACCAAAGGCTAAGAGGTTCCCCGAACTCCACAGCGGCAGTGCCAAATCCCTTGAACCGGAATGTAGCAATCCTCGCCAGATGTACAGTAACGCCCCAGATGACCTGCCAGACGGGAGCACGAAAACGACGTTCGCCTGTTTTCTGCGCTTCAATCATAACGCGGTCTTCAAGGACGCGGTCATAATTGAGTGACACAGGAACGAAGATGATTTCGCGACCGGACTCTTTTGCTCCGGTGAGAATATAGCTCAAGAGACCAAGCTTGGGCTCGCCCATTTTACCATCAAGGCTTAACCCGCCTTCGGGGAAAATCGCCTGGGTCTCACCGCCCTCGACTGCCATTTTTACATATCGCGACAGGACCTTGCGATAGAGCGGACCGAGAGTTTTACGTCTGATGAAGTAAGCCCCCATCATTCGGATCAAGCCAGAGAGCGGCCAAACCCGTGCCCATTCGCCCACAGCATATGAAACCGTCCCTGCCGTACTCGTCAGATAGGTCATGAGCACGTAGTCCATATTGGAACGGTGATTGATGACGAAAACAACCGAAGCATCTGGATGGATTTCTTCGACCTTCTTTCGGTCAAACGTACCGATGCGAACGTGATAGAGAAGCTTGGTCAACCAAGCGGCCAAACGCGCCCCGATTGTGAAATACATCGTAGCAGAGAACGATGGTACAATCTCACGCGCGTAACGCGTTGCTCGCTCGAAGGCGACGTTCTCTGGTATCCCTTCGTTCCTTGCTTCTTCAAAGATCGCTGACGTCACTTCGGGGTCATAAACCAGCCGTTGGATCATGTCGTAGCGCCGCGCAAGCTTGAACGGTTGGATCGGACGCGTTAGCCGCTCATTCAGACCTGCAACAGCCTTTTCCATCCTTCTCCGAAAGAACCAGCGGACCGATGGGAAAAGGAAATGTGATGCGAACGTTACCCCTGCAAATGCGAGAATCAGGAGCAGCAACCAGAGCGGAACAGATACCATTTGTGTCATATGGCGAACCTGACAGGTATTTAAGTATCGGTAAATAGTCTCATGCCGCAACGCAGCGAATTGACAAGGATGCAAAGTTTCCGTTAGGCAAGTCTCAACGAAATTTTATTGCGCAATCAGATTCCGGAGTCATAGCTATGTCGCAGATGCAGAAAGATCGCCCTTGGCTGTTCCGCACTTACGCGGGCCATTCGACCGCCAAGGCTTCAAACGCGCTTTATCGCGGCAACCTAGCCAAAGGTCAGACGGGTCTGTCGGTTGCTTTCGACCTTCCCACACAAACGGGCTATGACAGTGACCACCGCCTCGCGCGTGGTGAAGTCGGCAAGGTCGGCGTTCCAGTTTGCCATCTTGGCGATATGCGCACGCTGTTCGCAGATATTCCGCTCGAACAGATGAACACGTCGATGACAATTAACGCGACGGCACCTTGGCTGCTCGCTCTTTATATTGCAGTAGCCGAAGAACAAGGCGCAGATATTTCAGCGCTTCAAGGCACGGTTCAGAACGACATAATCAAAGAATACCTGAGCCGTGGCACCTATATCTGCCCGCCTGCGCCGTCTTTGCGGATGATTACCGACGTTGCCGCCTATACGCGTGAACATCTTCCCAAGTGGAACCCGATGAACGTGTGCTCCTATCACCTCCAAGAGGCGGGTGCGACGCCTGAACAAGAACTTGCTTTCGCGCTCGCGACCGCCACGGCGGTTCTTGATGATCTTAAAGGCAAAGTTCCGGCCGAGCACTTCGGCAACATGGTGGGCCGTATCTCGTTCTTTGTGAACGCAGGAATCCGCTTTGTCACTGAAATGTGCAAGATGCGCGCCTTCGTAGAACTCTGGGACGAGATTTGCCAAGAGCGCTATGGCGTCGAGGATCCCAAGATGCGCCGCTTCCGATATGGCGTACAGGTAAACAGCTTAGGTCTCACCGAGCCGCAGCCCGAGAACAACGTCTACCGTATTCTCATCGAGATGCTAGCCGTGACCCTCTCCAAGAATGCGCGTGCCCGCGCCGTGCAGCTTCCTGCTTGGAACGAAGCGCTCGGCCTGCCCCGACCATGGGACCAACAGTGGTCGCTGCGCATGCAACAGATCCTCGCCTATGAGACTGACCTTCTCGAATACGACGACCTGTTCGACAATAACCCTGCTGTGGATCGCAAGGTTGCCGCGCTCAAAGAAGGCGCTCGTCAAGAGCTAGCACAGATCGACGGTATGGGCGGCGCAGTCAACGCGATTGAGTACATGAAATCGCGCCTTGTTGAGTCAAATGCCGAGCGTATCGGTAACATCGAAACAGGAGAGACAATCGTCGTTGGTGTGAACAAATGGCAAAACGGCGAGCCCTCGCCGCTCACTGCTGGGGATGACGCTATCATGGTGTCAGATCCAGAAGCAGAAGCAGATCAGATGGCGCGTCTTGCCGCGTGGAAAGCGGGACGTGACGTCGACGCTGTCGCCAACGCGCTTGCCGATCTGAAGGCCGCTGCTCTGTCGGGTAGCAACATCATGGTGCCATCAATCGCTTGTGCCAAAGCAGGAGTGACAACCGGCGAATGGGCGGAAGAGATCCGCACCGTCTTTGGCCAATACCGTGCTCCGACAGGTGTGTCTCGCAACCCGTCTAACCGCACCGAAGGTCTCGACGATATTCGTGCGCGTGTTGATGCCGCTTCGTCACGCCTTGGTCGCCGCCTCAAGTTCCTCGTCGGCAAACCCGGCCTTGACGGTCATTCGAACGGCGCTGAACAAATTGCTGCCCGCGCGCGCGATTGCGGGATGGACATCACTTATGAAGGCATTCGCCTAACGCCTGAGGAAATTGTGGAGGCCGCAATAAAAGAGGACGCCCACGTAATTGGTCTTTCGATCCTTTCGGGCTCCCACATTCCACTGATTACCGAAGTCATGGAACGCCTTCGCGAAAAAGGAATGAGTATTCCAGTAGTTGCTGGCGGAATTATCCCAGAAGAAGATGCCGCCCGACTTCGCGCAATTGGGGTCGCTCGTGTCTATACCCCCAAAGACTTTGAATTAAATCGAATTATGGACGACATCGTAACAATCGTCGACCCTACGGAAATTGCTGCAGAATAAATAATTCTGGATTTCTCCGATTTAATTGAATTATGAATTGGCAACCGCTCGGCATTAGTCGAGCGGGTAATTCCGTTTCAATTGGAGACTAGAATGCAGTTTAATCTCGACAATATGTCGCGCAGCGAACTCGAACAACTTCGGGCAGCTGTAGAAAAAGCAATTAAATCTGTAGATGCCCGCGAGTTACAAAAAGCCCGTGAAGCTGTTGAACGCGCAGCGGCCGAGTTTGGCTTTACCCTTGCTGAGCTAACCGGTGGCTTCAAAGCCCGTAAAACTTCAGCGCCTTCCAAAGCCAAATATCGCAATCCTGCAGACGCAAACCAAACGTGGTCTGGCCGTGGTCGCAAACCACAGTGGATCAAAGATGCCGAAGAAGCAGGGACCGACATCGAAAGCTTTGCGATTTAATATTCGTTAAGCTTTCTCAAAAGCTCTTGCCGAGAATAGCGTAATGCAATGAAGCCGTCGGCCCCTTTTTCAAAATTGGGGGCGACGGGCAAACAAGCCGCTCCACAGATTTGCCTCACTTCAAGTTTTGCGGAATCGACATACCAAAAGCGGCCACCCGGCGTTGAGATATAGCCATTAATGCGCTCGGATAGATCTCCGTCCAAATCAATATCGCTCGGAACCTCGCTGATATACTCAGGATCAAACCCTCCGTGGGTGTGATACGATGCGACTGGCGCAAAATCCCTCGGAAGAATTGGGTTACAACTCGCGATGTCACCACCGATGGCCCGCGTTGCAATGAGCTCGCCTTTCGCATTGTATCCAATATAGCCACAAAACTCTCGTTGCTTGACGAATGATTGCGATTGGAGAGCAGCGAGCGTCTTTCGCGCAAGCATCATTTCATCCATATTTTGGGCACAAAGAGCCGTGCCAAAAACACCAAAAACCCAAGTAAATGCGATGAAATTCAACTTCATCTGACAACTATCCGTTGCAAGCACAAAGGAGGTCAATAGGCTTGGACTGGTCCCCATTCAAAAAATCACTTTTAAAATTGTATGGAAGATATAAGGATCAACTTACTGGGGAAAAATTCAAAGAATCTATTATGAGCAAAAATGCAATCTATGTTGCAGCCCTTGGGCTGCTTGCAGCATGCACGTCTAGTAGTCTTAACGATGCTACGAACACACGGTTTGAAGTTCCAAACACTGACGGAACGTACGACATTACTTTCTCTGACTCGATACGCAAGCAATACAAAGACGACGACGGTGATGGCTATGCGTTCACTGGTGGTGTGCTTGAAGGTGACGGCTTTCTCGCTGTGGCGGGTATTCTGCCACAAACAACCGTAAACACGCCGGTTTCCGCGCAAGTCAACTATTCTGGTCAGTATCACATGATCAGCATTGAAAGCATCACGCTCGATAGCAGCGGCTATCTCTATGGCCTGCCAAATCTGCGCACTGGTGCGCTTACTGGGACCGCGGATTTCGCAGCAAAAACCTTTAACGCTTCATCAAGCAATGGTCTCTCTTTGCGAGGCACCCTTTCGGGCACAAATGCTTCGGGAACGATGAGTTACAAGGATAGTGTGAGCGGCGAGTTCAAAGCCCTCGCGGGCGAGGACAAGGCCGTTGGCGTGTTCCACGGCAAGAGCAGTAGCGGTGACCAGATGGTCGCAGGTGGTTTCATCGCCGCAAAGAACTAATGCAAAAGGGCGCCACATTGGGCGCCCTTTTCAATTCCAGAAAACGCGGTCTTAAACGACGCGGTCCACCATCATTTTCTTGATGTGCGAAATAGCCTCGGCAGGGTTAAGACCCTTGGGGCAAGTCTTTGCGCAGTTCATGATCGTATGGCAGCGATAGAGCTTGAATGGGTCTTCGAGTGCATCAAGGCGCTCGCCCGTAGCTTCATCACGGCTATCAATAATCCAGCGATATGCATGAAGCAGCGCAGCCGGTCCAAGATATTTGTCGCTGTTCCACCAGTAGCTGGGGCACGATGTCGAGCACGAGGCGCACATCACGCACTCATAAAGACCATCAAGTTTTTTGCGGTCCTCGATCGACTGTTTCCATTCCTTTGCGGGACGGTTGGTCTTGGTTTCAAGCCACGGCATTATTGACGCATGCTGCGCGTAGAAATGCGTCAGGTCAGGAATAAGATCCTTGACCACAGGCATATGCGGCAGCGGATAGATCTTCACGTCGCCCTTGATCTCATCCATGCCATAGATACATGCGAGCGTGTTGCGTCCGTCAATGTTCATCGCGCAAGAACCGCAGATACCCTCGCGGCACGAACGGCGGAAAGTAAGCGTGGGGTCAATCTCGTTCTTGATCTTGATAAGAGCGTCGAGAACCATAGGGCCGCAATTATCCATATCGACAAAATACGTGTCGATACGCGGGTTTTTCCCGTCATCAGGGCTCCAGCGATAGATTTGGAACTTGCGAACGTTCTTTGCCCCTTCGGGCTTTGGCCAAGTTTTACCAACCGTCATCCGGCTGTTCTTGGGAAGAGAGAATTGAACCATGGCTCAGGCTCCTACTGTATTAGCTTTGCGTGAGCTTCGATGCCGCACAAGCGGTCGTCGATTCACGTGCCAGAATTTGGGAAACCAAGGCGTTCGTGTCCGCCGTGGGGTTCAGTCTTGCCGCAGCGAGCGTTAAAAGCTCGTCTGCGGTCGCATGCTTGATGATGCAGTCAGCCATCACGGTCTGAATTGCAGCAGGCATCAAAGCCCCCTGCACCTCAGTTGCCGCAACAATCGCTGTGACAGTCGAAGTCGCATCAAAAGTCGGGTCATAAGCTGGGGCATCCACAGTAGCAGTCTGTGTGCATGCAACCAGTGAAGCAAAAGCAAATGCGGAAACGGTGAAACGGATCATATCAATTCTCTCCAATCTTATCGCAGAACAGGCGGCCGAATAGGAAGCTCGCCAGTACGCTGAATAACGCAGGTCTCATAGACGGCCATCGGGTCACGACCATTTAGGTAGTCGCTTGTGACTTCGATGCTTCCGCCAACAAACGGACCTGTTTCAGAGTTTGCTCCAATCGAGATTTCACCGGAAGGGCCTTGCGCACCGCGAGCACGCTCCTCGCAATAATCCGCCGCTTGATCAGGCGTCATCTGGGAGCTGCAAGCCCCCAGAAGGATTAGCAAAGAGAGTGCTGCGGAGTACTTCATTAGAACGTCCGTGCCTTTGGCGCGATCGTCTTAAGGCTGATCCCGCCCTCAGCTTCAGTGGTGAGCGGATCGGTGATGACCGGACGGTATGTAAGATCGATCTTGTTACCTTCTACGCGGCTGATCGTGTGGACGCGCCAGTTCTCATCGTCACGGCTCGAATAATCTTCGTGAGCATGCGCCCCGCGAGATTCCTTGCGAGCTTCTGCGCCAACGATAGTTGCCAGAGCGTTCGGCATCAGGTTCGTCAGTTCAAGCGTTTCCATCAGATCCGAGTTCCAGACGAGGCTGCGGTCAGTGACCTTGAGATCGTCAAGCTTGCCCGCAACAGCGGTCATCTTCTCGACACCCTCTTTAAGTGTCTTATCGGTGCGGAACACAGCTGCGTCTGCCTGCATGGTACGCTGCATCTCAAGACGAAGCTCGGCGGTTGCAACGTTACCATTTGCGTGGCGTAGACCGTCGAAACGATCGAATGCCTTGTCGATGGAAGCTTTGTTCAGGTTCGGGTTCGCGGCATTTGCATCCACAACCTTACCTGCACGGATCGCAGCAGCGCGGCCAAAGACCACGAGGTCAATGAGCGAGTTGGAGCCGAGACGGTTTGCACCATGAACCGACGCACAACCAGCTTCACCTACAGCCATAAGGCCCGGAACAACTGCGTTCGGGTTCTCCGCGGTTGGGTTAAGAACTTCGCCATAGTAGTTGGTCGGAATACCGCCCATGTTGTAGTGAACCGTCGGCAGAACCGGGATCGGCTCTTTGGTCACGTCAACGCCTGCGAAAATCTTTGCGCTTTCCGAAATTCCTGGAAGGCGTTCAGCAAGGGCTTCTTTCGGCAGGTGGTTCAGGTTCAGGTGGATATGGTCGCCATTCGCGCCAACGCCACGTCCCTCACGGATCTCCATCGTCATACAGCGGGACACATAGTCACGCGGTGCGAGGTCTTTATAGTTCGGGGCATAGCGCTCCATGAAACGCTCGCCTTCGGAGTTGGTCAGATAACCACCTTCGCCACGTGCACCTTCAGTGATCAGACAGCCCGAGCCGTAGATACCGGTTGGGTGGAACTGAACGAATTCCATGTCCTGAAGCGGAAGACCAGCGCGCGCCACCATACCGCCACCGTCACCGGTGCAGGTATGGGCCGAAGTCGCCGAGAAATACGCACGGCCGTAGCCGCCGGTCGCCAGAACAACCATCTTGGCGTTGAAGACATGCATAGTGCCATCGTCGAGTTTCCAGCAGACAACGCCGGTGCACTCGCCTTCGTCGGACATGACGAGGTCAATCGCAAAGTATTCGATGTAGAATTCGGCCTGTTGCTTGAGCGACTGGCCATAAAGCGTATGCAGGATCGCGTGGCCGGTACGGTCAGCAGCCGCACAAGTACGCTGAACGGGCGGGCCTTCACCGAACTCTGTGGTGTGACCGCCAAACGGACGCTGGTAGATTTTGCCTTCTTCGGTGCGCGAGAAAGGCACGCCATAGTGCTCAAGCTCGTAAACGGCCTTGGGAGCCTCACGTGCGAGGTATTCCATAGCGTCGGTGTCACCAAGCCAGTCCGACCCTTTTACGGTGTCGTACATGTGCCACTGCCAGCTGTCAGGGCCCATATTGCCCAGCGAAGCGGCAATACCACCCTGAGCCGCCACAGTGTGCGAGCGGGTCGGGAAAACTTTGGTGATACAAGCAGTACGGAGCCCCTGCTCTGCCATACCAAGTGTCGCGCGCAGACCAGCACCACCGGCGCCGACGACTACAACGTCGTATTCATGTGTTTCGTATTGATAAGCTGCCATCGGTCTTTTTCCTTACAGAGCCAACTTTGCCAGAGCAAAGAGGCCCGTTGCGGCGAGGCCATAAGTGAAGGCGGTCATGAACATGATAGCCGCTTTGAGCCGCGAGCCACGCAGATAGTCCTGCGCCATCATTTCAAAACCACGGTTGAAGTGCTTGAGGCCGAAAACCAGAACAAGCGCAGTCACGATCGCGGGGATCGGATGCGAGAAGGTTTCGGTCACAGTGGCATAGTCGCTCCCGAGCGCTTTGCCGAAGATGTAGAGAAAGGTCGGGACAATGAGGGCAAGGCCAACGGCGCTTACCTGCATAGACCAATGATGCTCGGTTCCAGTGTGCGAAGCACCCTTGCCTTCGGCGCGCTTTCGGGCGGTAAGATAACGCATTCTATCCCCCTCAGATGATGACAATGGTGAGAACGGTCAGCACGACCGAACCAATGAGACACGCCCAGCCAAGCTTTTCAGCGGTCGGAATATCAAGGCCCTTGCCCGCATCATAGTACAGGTGACGCAGACCAGCGAGGAAGTGATACCAAACGCCCAAAAGCGAAAGGGTCATAACGATATCGCCAATCCAGCTTGTCAGGATACCATTCGCCAGATCGAAATAAGCTTCGCTCGTGGCGGCGGCAATAAGCCACCAGACGACCAGCAGGGTCGAAACGATCAGGGCATTGCCCGTGATGCGCGTCAGGATCGACGTCAGCATCGGAATAGTAAAACGCCAGATTTGCAGGTGCGGCGAAAGCGGACGTTCGACGCCCTTGGTTTTTTCGGCCATTGTATTCCCCTTGTTCGTTGGGCCTCGCTCGCGCAGGCGCGCACGGGCCATCGCAATTCTTCTGCAGTATTATTACGGCTCTGTCACGCTTTGGAATAACTCTAGAGGGCCAAAAAATGCCCCTTTAGCGTTAACAGGCGCCTTTGTGATCACAGGTTTTGCTCGCGTGATCACAAAATGTTATATGAGTTTTTTACTCAGGTTATCACATCCTTCAACATGACAAACGCGGAGTGAATCAGATGTAAACCGCCGTTTTTGGACGACTCCTCAGATCGGCATGAGCGCCCAGTAATCAAGATCGAGCAGCACCTCGGGGAGATATTTGCCGTCTTCACCACGCAATGCGCCCGCCTTGCCACCCTTAGTCGCAACAAGGCGAAGACGGATCGCACCAACACCAGGCACATCGGTTTCGGCTTTATCTAGGACTTCCGACCACGCACGAATTGTGTCGCCTGAGAAGCATGGGTTCGCGTGCGCACCGCCATTTAGTCCAACGATCATCTGAGCGTTTGCCAAACCATTAAACGACAGAGCACGCGCCATCGAAATGACATGCCCACCATAGATCAAGCGCTTGCCATCTTCTCGGTTGGTCGCGTCGAAATGCACTTTGGCGGTGTTTTGCCAAAGCCGCGTTGCAAGCATGTGCTCGGCTTCTTCCACAGTAACGCCGTCAACGTGGTCGATGATTTCGCCGACCTCATAGTCGCCCAAGCGATGGGGTTCGCCCGACAATTCGAAGTCATAATTGGAAAAATCGAGCTCTTGTGGAATGGCGAGCGCCTCGACGGGTACGACGGAATGCAGATCAGGGACTACGGTTTCGGGCGCAGGCGCATCAAGGTTGCCCTTGCGAACCATGACCCAGCGCACATACTCCAGAACGATGTCATCGTTCTGGTTGAACCCACGCGTGTGAACGTAAACCACACCTGATTTGCCGTTAGAGTTTTGCTTAAGGCCGATGACCTGGCTCTCTGACCGCAGCGTATCACCAGGATAAACTGGCTGAAGCCAGCGACCCTCCGCATAGCCGAGATTGGCCACCGCATTGAGCGAAATATCCGGAACCGTTTTGCCAAAAACAACGTGGAACGCGATCAAGTCGTCGATTGGCGACCCTTCGAAACCACAAGACGCTGCAAAGACATCCGAAGAATATAAAGCGCCCCGCGCAGGATAAAGGGCGTGGTAAAGTGCACGCTCCCCTTCTGCGATGGTGCGTGGGACAGCGTGACGGATCACCTGCCCAAGTTCATAATCTTCAAAAAAACGGCCCGGATTAGTTTTGGTCATAGCTGTCCTAGTTTAACGTCTGGGGAGTAGTCCCCCTCGACCTCTTTGACGACAGCCTGGCCACAGCGCATCACACCGCGTGCGGCGTCAAAGGCATAGGTTGGCTGACCGTGAAGCGACCAGCCCTTTGAAAGAGCTTCGGTCACCTTGTGGCAAAAGGCCGAGGTGTCGTCCTCGGTAAGAAATCTATATGCAAGCATGTCAGGCTCCGAACGGGTTCAAACCAAGAAGGATATGGATGTAACCGATCACGCCAGTCACTAAGATCGCACCGACGGCGGCGCCAATCTCTTTGCCTTTGGGTGCAGCGCTCGGCGGCGTCCAGCTCGGCTCGCGCATATTGATCAGAACCATCGAGAGGATGGCCCAAGTGGCAAGGCCGCCAAAAAGAACGATCGACATCCAGTCGCCACGCACCAAAAGATGCCCAACCGCCCAAATCACGGCAGCCATCAAAAGCGGATGACGAAGTTTACGGGCCAAAGCAGTTTTCATCCCCGACGCCGCCGCGAAATAGACCGCAATGAGAACCAAAAGGTTATTGGCGTGCTTACCCCAGCTCGGCGGAGTATAGGCCCATTCGGCGGCGCTACTGTCATAGCCGATCACCATGAGGGCGATACCGGCAAAACTTGCCGCGGTGACAATACCCTTAGCCATGCCGTCAGGCAGGCTTGCGCGCTGCGCAGGGGCTATACGTTTATAAAGATGAGGGATGCTCCAAAGAAGGAGACCCAAAATAAGAAGTGTCATTGCGATTCCAACTCGGCAATTGCTGCTGCTTTTGCGAGCGTTGCCTGAGCGGTGACAATATGCAAGTTCTCAACGATACGACCATCCAACACGGCGACACCTTGGCCATTCTTTTCGGCCTCTTCAAAGGCGGCAATCTGGCGCTTTGCTAGGTCAATTTCCGCCTCAGACGGACCAAAGGCGCGGTTGGCAATCTCAACCTGAGCGGGGTGGATGAGGGTCTTACCATCAAATCCCATGTCACGACCCTGCTCACATTCAGCCGCAAGCCCTTCTTCGTCCTTGAACGCATTATACACGCCATCGAGCGCAATTTTGCCGTAGGCACGCGCGGCAAGGAGACAGGCTTCAAGTGCGTAAATCAGGGGTTCGCGGCGTTCAGACTTACGGGTGTTCAAATCTTTGGCAAGATCGTTTGTGCCCAGCACAAAACCTTCGAGTTTTGGATGCGCCGCAATCGATGCTGCGTTGATAACACCCAGCGGCGTCTCCATCATTGCCCAAATCGGACGATCGCCCGTGATCTCGGCCAATTCGTCAATATCCGAAGCACTGTTAACCTTGGGAAGCAAAATCGCGTCAGCAGCCATAGCACGCACCGCCTCTGCGTCGGCACGCCCCCATTCGGTATCCAGCCCGTTGATACGAACGATCTTGTAACGCGGACCATATCCACCTTCAGCGAGCGCAGTCTTGAGCGTTGCACGAGCATTCACCTTTTCATCGGGCGACACCGCATCTTCGAGATCAAAGAGGATCGCGTCCACTGCCAGACCACGTGCTTTGTCGAGAGCGCGGTCTTTGGAGCCTGGAATGTAGAGAGCCGAACGGAACGGACGCTGGGTCATTGATTCTTCCTCGCAATAAAGTTGCGCCGAACATGCCCCTATCTATTGCAATCGTTCAAGGGAGAATTTGCCGCAATGCAGCGAAAGTAGGAGATCGGCAACCTTTGGGAAGGATCTGGAAAACCAACAGCCCATGCCAGCTTTACCCTGAAGGAGAGGTTAATCCCGTTGAGCAAGACAGGAAAAAGTTCCCTCAAATAACAAAAATTTAATCGGAAACTTTTGTGGGGGGCTGCGAATTGTGAATGCAACCGGCCACGATGCGCCGGACGATACCGAAAGGAAATTATTATGAAAAAGATTATGCTCTCGACCGTTGCTGCCCTTGCTCTTACTTCGGCAGCTTATGCTGACAGCCACTCGCTTTCGACCGGCCTGTCTTCCACAACTGATATTGCTGTGGGCGCTTCGGCCGATAACGCTTCGGTCAATGCCGGTGCTTCGCTCGGCGCCGCAGTTGATGCAACCCTAGACGGCGTTTCAGATGCTGCAGGTGCAGTTGCTGCCGATGTCAATGCAGCCGTTGACGCTTCGGCCGAAACGATGAGCGACGCAGCAACAGAAGCTGAAGCGATGGCCGAAGTCGGCGTTGATGCAGTCGCAACTACTGCCCTTTCGACCTCTGCCGAAATCGAAGCCATGCTAAGCGGGAAAATGGAAGGCTGGACGTCTGAAAGCTCGACCGCAGTTTCGCTCGAAGCGCTTATCGGCGCAGATGTCTACTCGACCGCTGACGAAGATATTGGTGACGTTTCGGATATGATCATGATCGACGGCAAGCAGATGCTGATCCTCGAAGTCGGTGGCTTCCTCGGCATCGGTGAAAAACAAGTCGCTATCGATGCGAACAGCGCTCTCATCGTAAAGTCGGACATGGATGAATATCGTGTCTATGTGAACGCAGACGCTGATTACTTGATCGAGCTTGCCGCCTACGAAGGCTAATAACTCCGATAATTGGCAAACTGGGCCGCTCCTTGCGAGCGGCCCTATTGTTTAACCAATGAGTTCACTCATCTCGACCACGCGCTTTTCACTCATCGAAATTTGCGCAGCGATCCCCATCAGTACTGCAAGCTTTCCGTCAATTGCAGAAACCTCAGGGACGGCGCGTTCTCCGCGAACCAACTCAAGAAACTTTTGATGTTGGTAAAAGGTCGAACCATTGTGGTCGCCTGCTTCAAGAAGGGTCGGATCAACCGGAATTTCATGCATCATTGGCCCTTTGGGGAAGCGCGGGCTAACGATCACTTGCGCAACAGGCGGCTCCCCAAGGTGGTCGGGCCAGAAACGACCAGGCCCCGGAACAAGCGCTTCTATCTTACCCTTCGGCCCGACAGCGGTCACTTCTTCTTGGTAGCGCGAGCCTTCTGCGAACATACATAATTCAAGCATCGCGCGGGCCCCGTTATCGAAATCGATAATGACATAACCATTGTCGAGCATATCGGGCGCTTCGCCTTCATATCGCTCCTCTATATGGTTCACATCTATCCCCCCCGAGGCCATGACACGAACGGGTTCCGCACCAAGGGCAAGCCGCATCAGATCGAAAAAATGGCAGCATTTTTCGACAAACGTACCGCCAGCATATCGATTGAAACGGTTCCAGTTGCCAACCTTTTCAAGAAACGGAAAGCGATGCTCGCGGATCGTCAGCATCTTAATTCCGCCAGTTGCAAGCGCCGCTGAGCGAAGGAATTCCGTAATTGGAGGCATGTAGCGATATTCCATCGCAACCCAAATCGGTGCGGGAAAGCTCTCGATCAGGCTATTTAACGCCGAGACTTGAGTCTGATCCGTAAAAACAGGCTTTTCGACTAGCACTGGTAGCGGTCTTTTAGACGCAATCTCAGTTAGTTGCTCAACATGTCGAAAATTCGGACTCGCGATCAGGATGCAATCAAGCAAGGGCTCGTCAAGCAAATCCCCGATGCTTTGAGCAAAACGAGCTTGGGGGGCAAGCTGCGCCGCGGCCTTCTGCATATCGGCATCTGGCTCAAAAATAACACTCACTCGCGTGTCTGGCAGAAGGGCAATGTTGCGAAGGTGCTCTTGGCCCATCATCCCACAACCGATTATACCATAACTAGTGATCGCCATGCGCACCTCCTATTTAAGCCGTTGGACATAGTGCGTCCGCTCGGGATCGAACCACGTTCTCGAATATTCAACCGTTCCTTTTTGCTCGGAGTGGCTTAGCCGTTCGATGTAGCCAACGACTGCGCCTATGGGCTGATCGAACTCGCTTGGAGCCCAATCCGGAACTTTTCCGATCCGAACTGTGTCCTCAGCATGTGAAATCCAGAAGCCGAGCTGCAATTTGTAATATCGGTAGAGCGAATCTGAGAGAGCCGCCGGATCTATGCGGCCCGCTCCGCGATCAAGCCAGATCTCTTCCACAGCGATTGGAACGCGATTGAGAAACCGCAAACGACGAATTCGGGTGCCATGGGACGAGGTGCCGAAAGCTGGAAAATCGCTCGGCTTTTCCAATTCGTCGATTGCCAAGACACGCGCAGTTGGAAGGCCGCCGCCCGAGCGTAATTCGAGCCGAAACATAGAGTAGATGCTATTGATCGCACCGGCCTCTCGCACATAATTCCCTGAGCCGTGGATTCGTTCAATCAGCCCTTTTTCTTCGAGTATATCCAAAGCCTTACGCAGAGTCCGCACCGTTGTGAAATGCTGCTTTGCCAACTCCCGTTCAGGAGGCAAGCGGCTACCATTTGGCAAGCGACCAGAGGCGATCTCGCGGATAAGCACTTCGCTTATCTGAACGTAGATCGGCAGGGCGGACGGGCTTTCACTCTTTTCGTACATGGTGCTCTACAAAAAATTGATACACTATTGATCCAGATCAAAGACACTGCTACCGATTGGGAAAGTCAAGCGGATTCTCCTCGATGTATCCGGTTGGACAACCAAGACGAAGGGAACGAAAAATGTCCGTAGTGCCAGTTACATCGGCCCATCTTGATATGGCAGAAGTGTCTTGGTTTGCGGCCCTTTGCTCGGACGATTATCAGTTCCTTGGTGTTCCTGACGGAAACCTTCGCTCGTCGTGGAACCACTGCTCTACCATCGTCAAGACGGCGGAAAACTTGGGCTTTCGGAACATCCTTTGCCCCTCATCCTATCAAGTAGGACAAGACACACTCAGCTTTGTCGCAGGCTGCGCGCCGATCACCTCCAAAATCAACATGCTCGCAGCTGTACGCTGCGGCGAGATGCAGCCCATTATGCTGGCTCGCACGATCGCGACGCTCGATCATATGCTTGAAGGCAGGCTAACGGTGAACATCATTTCATCCGACTTCCCCGGTGAAGTCGCGGACAGCCAGTTTCGGTATCAGCGTTCGCGTGAGGTTGTCGAAATCCTAAAGCAGGCGTGGACCCAAGATGAGATCAACTATCAGGGCAAAGTATATAACTTCAGTGGCCTGACCACCGATCCCGCTCGCCCATATCAATCAGGCGGACCTCTGCTCTACTTCGGTGGTTATTCTCCCGACGCTCTCGAACTTTGTGGTCAGCACTGTGACGTCTATCTCATGTGGCCCGAAAAGATCGAAGACCTTGCGAGCCGCATGAAAGCGGTACATTCCGTAGCCGAGCGATATGGAAGAACGCTGGACTATGGCCTGCGCGTGCATGTCATCGTCCGGGACACCGAGGCAGAGGCTCGCGAATACGCGGACTATATCGCTTCAAAGCTTGATTCCGACCAAGGCGATGCGATCCGTAATCGCGCCCAAGACGCCAAATCACTCGGCGTCAGCCATCAAGCAAAAAATCGCGAAATTGCTGATGACAACGGCTACATCGAGCCTAACTTATGGACGGGTGTGGGGCGCGCGCGTTCTGGCTGTGGTGCAGCAATCGTTGGATCAACAGATCAGGTTCTCTCTAAGCTAGAAGCATACCAAAAGATGGGCATACGTGCGTTTATTCTGTCGGGGTATCCGCATCTGGATGAAGCCAACCATTTTGGTAGCCGCGTCCTCCCGCAGATGAAAACTTGTTCGCTGCCAGAGGTTTACGGCCGAGTTCCGACCTCGACACCGGCGACGCCGCTAGGAATTGGAGTACGCCGCTAATGATGCCGCGCATCGATCTCACGTCCGATCTAAGTTTTAGCCGCCTTGTGTATGGCATGTGGCGCTTGGCTGATGACAACAATACATCGCCCGCACATGTGGAAGCGAAAATCCAACGCTGCCTCGAGCAAGGCATCACGACCTTTGATCAAGCTGACATCTACGGCGGCTATGTCGCAGAAGATGTGCTTGGGGCTGCACTTCGCGCCAACTCTTCACTGCGCGGACAAATGGAAATCGTAACCAAATGCGATATCATTGCGCCCGTCGGTCGCTATGCCGATGCGCCGGGCAAGTATTACGACACTTCCCGCAAGCATATCGAGAGCTCGGTGGACCTTTCGCTGAATGCGATGGGCATTGAACAGATTGATCTTTTGCTGATCCACCGCCCCGATCCTTTGATGGACCACTTTGAAACTGGGGCAGCGCTTGATGCGATCGTCAAAAGCGGCAAAGTCCGTGCAGTTGGTGTGTCGAACTTCCGCCCTTGGGATTGGGAGCTTTTGCAATCTGCAATGACGACATCTCTCGTGACGAACCAGATCGAAATCTCGCTTGCCGAAATTTCACCATTTACAAACGGCGACCTATCTTTCCACCAAAAGAACGCGCACCCCGTGATGGCATGGTCGCCCTTGGGTGGTGGCTCGCTCCTAAGTGTTAGTGGTTTGCTTGGTCAGCGCCTCGATCTGATCGCGAAAGCTCAGGGCGTCGACCGCGCGTCAGTGGCAATCGCGTTCCTACTTCGTCATCCCGCAAAGATCTTGCCGGTACTTGGCACAAACAACCTTGAGCGAATTTCTGCAATTTCTATGGCACTTAAGGTGGAACTTGACCGCTCAACGTGGTTCTCACTCTATGAAGCCGCACTCGGGAACGAAGTGCCATGACCATCATAGAGACCGAGACCCGAATGAAGGAATTTGTGCCAACCCCTGATAATACGCGTACACTTCGCGATGCCTTTGGTCGCTTTGCGACGGGTGTGACGGTTGTCACCTGCCAGACGGACGCCGGACCTGTTGGGATCACAGCGAATAGCTTCACATCCCTGTCGCTCACGCCCGCCTTGGTCCTTTGGGCCCCTGACAAGGCGTCGCGACGGTTCCCGCATTTTAGGAATGCCAAACATTTTGCGATCCACGTACTGGCACACGATCAGGCCGACATTTGCTGGTCTATCGCCAAAGACATGCATGGACTTGCAAAAGAAACCCTCTCGTTTAACGGCGAAGGTGTCCCGCTGTTGGGTGGCTGCCTTGCGAGGTTTGAATGCGTTCAACATGCTATTCATGATGGAGGAGATCATGAAATAGTGGTGGGTCGCGTTCTACGCGCGGCACTGAGCGAAGACGGCGATTCACTTGCCTTTTTCAAAGGCAAAATGAACCGTTTTACGTCTTGATACAAAAAAGAAAAAAAGAAGAAGTAGAAACAAACTGACAATAACAGATCAGCTAAGTTCAAGGGAGGACTAGATGAACAAAACTGCATCCAAGGTCGCACTCACGACCGCTATTCTGCTCGGCTCGACCGCCGTATATGCAGATGAGATTTCGTTCCTGTGTTATCAGGACGGCAATGAATGTGAAGTGATTGCGGGCATGCTTCCTGCATTCACGGAAAGCACGGGGCATACCGTCAAGCTCGAAACTGTAGGCTACGACGTAGTTCGTGACCAGCTCGAGAACCAACTCCAGACTGATGCAGCTCCCGATGTTGCGCGCGTGACCAATCTTGGCGGCCTGAACCAGTACTACCTTGATATGAGCCCCTATGTTGATGGCGCCACTTGGGAAGCGGCTTATGGCGCAACCTTGCCGTGGTTCCGCAAGCCGGGCGGCGGCGACAAGGGCATTTATGGCTGGATGACCCAGCTCACCGTGACTGGTCCTTATGTCAACGTCTCGCTCTTTGAGGATGCCGGTGTTGATATGCCGGGCGATGGCGCGACTTGGGATGAATGGGCAGCAGCCCTCATGGAAGTAAAAGAAGCAACCGGCATCACTGCTGGCCTTGCAATGGACCGTACCGCGCACCGCTGGGCAGGCCCCGCGTTTAGTTATGGCGCCAAGTTCTTCGACGACGCTGGCAATCCGATCCTCGTTGACGATGGCTTCCGCAAATATGCTGAAACTTTTGTGGGCTGGCACCAAAGTGGCCTAATGCCTGCTGAAGGCTGGCCGGCTGGTGAAGGCACACAATACAAGAACGCTGCGCCGCTCTTCCAGTCTGGCGAAGTCGCAATGCACATGTCTGGATCGTGGATGATCAGCAACTACGCTGCGAATATCACTGACTTCGATTGGAAAGCCGTCCCTGCGCCTTGTGGTGATGGTGGGTGCGGTGCAATGCCGGGTGGCGCGGCAGTTGTTGCGTTCAAATCGTCCAAGCATCCTGAAGCAGCGGCTCAGTTCGTAGACTTCCTTGCCAAAGAAGAAAACGCAGCCGCTTTTGCTGCGCAGACCAAGAACATCACTGCGCATCAGGGGCTTCAGGCTTCGGGCATTGACTACGCTGATGCCTCCCCCGCAGTTGCAGCGGCTCTTTCGACCTTTGCAGCCAACGCAGGCAAAGCAGCGGCAACCACTCCGCAGGCTTATACCTTCCAAGGCTATGCAAAGAACTTCGTGATCTACGGCGTTGTGCCTGACTACATCACCAAGGCCATCACGGGTGAGATGACGCTCGACGAAGCCTTGGCCGCTATCGACGCCGACGTCGCCGCAAAGATCGCGGAATAAAAAGATCGTCCGGAGGCACCCAAAATGTCAGAAGCGTTAAATGCTGCTTTTGTGGGTGCCCCCTGGCCCATCTACCTAGTGGTATATCTCCTCGTCGGTTGGGCGCTCTTGCGTCCGACCGGCACCCTCTGGGACCGATTGGTGAGCGTCATTGGTTGGCCGGTCGAGATGACCCAGAAATTGGCAGGCGCGACAGGACTGCCCTATCTATTCCTGCTCCCCAACATGATCGTCTTCGGACTTTTCACCTTTGCTCCAATGTTCATCAACATGGGGTTCGCAGGCACCGAAGGCCAGTCGATCCTTTTCTCGGATCGCGCTTTCGCGGGCTTCGACAACTTGCGCCGCCTCTTGTCTGAAACTCAAATCGACACGGGTGCGCCGAACCTCGAAGACGACAAATTCCTTGCCGCTGTCTATGACACTGCGACATTCGTTATATTCCAAGTGCCGATCATGATCGCCGTTGCGCTGATCTCTGCACTTGCTCTGAACCGCAAGATCATCGCCCGCGGGTTTTGGCGTGCGGTGTTCTTCTATCCGGTCATGCTCTCGCCTGTTGTGGTGGGCTTTCTCTGGAGCCTCATCCTCAAACGCCAAGGCGTTTTGAGCCAATCACTGATCGGGTGGGGTTGGATTGACGAACCCATCCAATGGCTGACGGACCCCGCTTGGACAATGTTCTGGTCGGTATTCGTCTACACTTGGGCACACCTCGGCTTCTACATGCTGATCCTGCTTGCAGGTCTTCAGGCAATCCCTCGTGACGTTTACGAGGCCGCGGAAATGGACGGAACCAAACCGTGGCGACAGTTGACCCACATCACCATCCCACTTCTCGCGCCAACCCTTCTTGTCGTGACGGTTTTATCGCTCATCAAAGCGTTTCAAGCCTTTGAAGAACTTTATGCCATGTCAGTGCGATGGACCTCACTTGTCGGGTACATCTTTGAAACCTCGGGCCTGCGCGGCCAGCCCACAGCGAACGGGCTTGGTATCGCCGCAATGGCCTCGCTTCTCGTCGCAGCCGTTCTGATCGCGCTGTCACTTCTTCAAGTTTACTTCTCTTCCAAATCGGCAAGACAATGAACCAAGCCGTTACCTTCCTTACACGCAAAGCAGGCGGTCAGCGCGCCAATTGGCTCGACCTTTTGACCTATGCCTATTTGTTGCTTGGGGTTTTGCTGATCTTAATTCCCGTACTTTGGCTCGCCTTAAATTCGCTCAAATCGCCGTCTCAACTCGAAAAGCAAGATCTCTCTCTCCTTCCGAGCCAATACGAGATGGTCGCCCGAGCCACGGTCGTCTCGCCTGAGGGAAAAGAGATTTTCTTTATCTCGGACCTGCCGCAATGGGTGCTGCACTGGGACGAGCTTAACGAAGAAGAGCGCGCCAAACATGACCCCCGCGCATTCCTGAAAAGCTTTGAGGGACGCGACCTATATGCACTCCGCTCCCATCTGGGAATGGTGTCAGAGTTGGTCCGTGAAATGGTCGAAAGCAAGGGCCTTCCTGAATGGCTCTTGCGCTATCCTTCCATGAATCAGGCATCCAAGAACGAGTTTGATTTGGGCGAGGTCTTGGCTGAGCTCGACGCCGAAGACAGCCGTCTCCTCTCTGAATTCCTAAATCTGCCGCCCTATGAGCCCTCGCGCCTTTCGCTTCAGATCCTTGCCGTAGCGCCTGACCCCGAAACAGGCAGCGACACGCTCTTTGGCATTTCGAACCTAAAAGCAACGCGGGAATTCACGCCTGCACGATATATCGACAACCGCAGTGATGAGGTCGTGAAGCTCGACACCAAGTCCATAACGATCCGCAAAGTTTTTGATCCAAGCTGGTCTAACTTTAGCGACCCAATAAACGGCAAAGCCTTTGGCGTGAATGTCAACTTTGCGACTTGCTTTACGAACTCGGTATTGGTGACGATGATCGCGACGATCCTGACGTTGCTTATCAATTCAATGGCTGCCTTTGCGCTCGCCAAGTACAAGTTCCGTGGCCAAGTCGCATTTTTTGTCGTGATCCTTGCAACGCTTATGGTGCCGCCGACCATCACACTCGTCGGCGTCTTCAAAGCAGTAAACGCAACAGGCCTTTCGGGTTCGATTTGGGGCGTCATCATCCCAGGTGCTGCGACGCCGACAGGAGTCTTCCTCCTCCGTCAATACATGCTCTCCATTCCAGATGAGCTCATTGAGGCCGCTCGCATGGACGCTGCAAGTGAATGGAAAGTTTACTGGCGGATCGTGCTTCCCCTCGCTCTTCCTGCCCTTGCCGCATTGGGCATCCTTTCGGTGATCTGGCGTTGGAATGATCTCATCCTTCCGCTCGTTGCGATTGCGACCACGAAAGAGGCCTATACGATCCAACTTTGCCTCTTGGAATTCAGAGGCGAGCATCTCAGCCAAGAGCACTATCGCCTCGCAATGACGATGGTGAGCCTTGTGCCCTCTACGCTCGTCTTCGTCTTTCTCCAGAAATACATCACGACCGGCATTGCCAACACGGGACTGAAATAATGACTAACCTTGTTCTTTCGAATGTGCAAAAAACATACGGCCAGACCGAGGTAATCCATGGCATCGACATGGAAATCAAGACGGGCGAATTCTGCGTTTTTGTCGGACCATCGGGCTGCGGCAAGTCAACGCTCCTTCGCATGATCTCGGGCCTAGAGGACATCACAGGCGGCGAAGTGAAAATCGATGGCGAAGTGGTCAACCACGTGCCCGCCGCCCAGCGCGGCCTTGCGATGGTGTTCCAGTCCTATGCTCTCTATCCGCACATGTCAGTGCGCAAGAACCTCAGCTTTGGCCTTGAGAACCTAAATACACCGAAAGAGGAAATCGCCCGCCGCGTCGAAGAAGCCGCGCGCATGCTTCAAATTGAGGACTATCTGAACCGCCGTCCAGGTCAACTTTCCGGCGGTCAGCGTCAGCGCGTAGCAATCGGTCGTGCAGTTGTGCGCGAGCCAAAGGTTTTCCTCTTTGACGAGCCGCTCTCCAATTTGGACGCAGAACTGCGCGTGAACATGCGCCGCGAAATTGGAAACCTCCATCGCCGCCTTGGGAACACGATGATTTATGTGACACACGACCAAGTCGAGGCAATGACGATGGCCGACAAAATTGCCGTGCTGCGCTCGGGAAAAGTAGAACAATTCGGCACGCCGCTCGATCTGTTTAATCACCCGAACAACCGCTTTGTTGCTGGGTTCATTGGCTCACCTGCTATGAACTTTGCGGAAGGGCAGGTCAACGAAAGTGGGATTTTGCTCGAAAACGGCACCCACATCGCGATGCCTCCACGTTCAGGCGCTCAGATCTCAGATATGGTGGAACTTGGCTTCCGCCCGAGGGATATCGTTTTGGACGAGAATGGCACACTTGATCTCACGATCATTGAAGTCGAACAGCTCGGCTCTGAAAGTTATGTTTTTGGCAAACTGACTAGCGGAGGCACCATTACCATTCATCAAGCTGGCCAAACGTCTGTCCGCGTCGGTGATCACGTCAAAGCTTCGTTAAAGCCCGAGGGTCTTTACGTCTTTCGCAAAGACAATGGCGCGGCATGTTACTAACCAAGGCGCATTTTCCCGGTTTATTGATGGCTGCGCTCGTCGCGATGGCGGCCCAGTTCATTTCAGACCACTACGGCGCGCCGGTTATGTTGATGGCAATCCTTTTGGGGATACCTTTTCAATTCCTCTCGACCGAGGAACGGACTGCGCATGGCATACAATATGCGTCGCGCACCGTGCTTCGTATCGGCGTTGCGCTCTTGGGCCTACGTGTCAGCATTGATATGCTGGCGGATGTCGGAGGCGCCTTTGCTATCTGCCTCACCCTAGGTGTTGCTGCAACCATTGGTCTTGCCATTTTGGTAGCCCCACTCTTTTCCCGAGACCGCCATTTCGGATTTCTCGCAGGCGGTGCAGTGGCAATCTGTGGCGCTTCAGCGGCCATGGCGATTGCAAGCCTTCTACCGAATGATAAATCCAGCGAGCGTGACCTGACGTTTACCGTAGTCTCCGTGACTGTTGCCTCCACAGTCGCAATGATCATTTACCCCATCCTGACAAGCATTCTTGGCATGAATGATCAGCAAGCAGGGTTGTTCTTGGGTGGCACGATCCACGATGTCGCTCAGGTGGTAGGGGCTGGATATTCCATCTCTGAGGAAACTGGGGACATTTCGACACTCGTCAAATTGTTCCGAGTGACTCTTCTAGCACCTGTGGTTTTCATTGGGGCCTTGATCCTGCGCAATCAGTCCCCGCAAGGAAAGGCCCCCCCGCTGCTGCCAGGCTTTGTCATCGGCTTTCTCCTCCTAGCAGCCCTGAATTCCGTCTTTACCGTCCCTGCGGTGGCAAATGACATCATCAATAGTGTTTCGCGCGCTTGCCTCGTTACAGCGGTGGCAGCTGTCGGTATGAAGACTTCCGCTCAAGAACTTCGCAACGTAGGCGGAAGCGCCATCGCAATGATAACGTTTCTCACCTTGTTTCTGGCAGCTCTCATATGGGCCGCGATTGCCTTTGTGATTTAGAGGGCGTTCGCGCCGTCCCAGATCAGCTTGATCGAGACAACGAAAAGAGCGCCAATCACAACGCGAAAGAAGACCTTGTCCGAGATCACTTTTACCATTTTCACGCCGACAAAAACCGCGATAGAGGCAGGGATCATAAGGATCAGCGCGACCTTTATGCTTGAAAGGTTGATCTGTCCAAGCATGTAATAGGGGATCAACTTGATTGCGTTAATATATGCGAAAGTGATCGTCGAAGTCCCTGCAAAAACCACTTTGGACAGTCGCTGAGGCAAGACCCAGATTTGATAGGGCGGCGCACCCGCGTGGCTCACAAAACTGGTAAAGCCCGTCAAGATGCCCCAGAAAACGCCACTCGCAAGCTTTCCTTCACGCTCTTCGCCCGTAAGAGTGTCCCTTACGATCATGTAGATCGCAAAGAGAAACCCGACGAGACCGACGATGAGCGTTACGAAAGCTTCAGGCACGATATGCGCCGTCAAACCGCCAATCGCGACACCGACAGTGGCACTGGCGGCAATCACAAGCACCACGCGTTTGTTGAATTCATGACGATAGGCATAGAGGCCGAACATGTCCGAAACGACATAAACCGGTAGCAAAAGACCTGCTGCAACGACAGGGGAAATCACCAGTGAGAGGATAGGAACCGAGAGCATTCCCACAACTGGCCACCCTCCTTTACTGATCCCAACGCAGATCGCGGCAAGCACCGCGAGCACCCAAAACGTCGTTCCGTCCATAAAATCTGTCGCCTCCAAACAGAATCATCGCCGAGCCAGAGGTTGATTCTCTCGCATTTCGACAACTTTACCTCCCGATTTGTGATCACGTTTAGCGCAAACATACACAATGTAGTAGCCCTATAGCGTCGCCGCGGCGCAGCACTCTTGATTGAAGCGCAACAAAGGACTACGCAATGCCCCGTCTTTAACCCCTATGAAGGACGGAATTCATGGCTCGACCAAAGATTGCCCTTATCGGCGCTGGCCAAATCGGTGGCACCCTTGCTCACCTCGCTGCGATCAAGGAACTCGGTGACGTTGTTCTCTTTGATATCTCCGAAGGCACCCCGCAGGGCAAAGCCCTCGACATCGCTGAATCCGGCCCGTCGGAAGGCTTCGATGGTACGTTCAAAGGTACCAACGACTATGCCGACATCGCAGGTGCCGACGTTTGCATCGTGACCGCTGGCGTTCCGCGCAAGCCGGGCATGTCCCGTGATGACCTCCTTGGCATCAACCTCAAAGTTATGAAGTCCGTTGGCGAAGGCATCAAAGCCCACGCTCCGAACGCTTTCGTGATCTGTATCACTAACCCGCTCGACGCGATGGTATGGGCACTTCAGCAGTTCTCGGGCCTCCCGACCAACAAGGTCGTTGGCATGGCCGGCGTTCTTGACTCTGCTCGTTTCCGTCACTTCCTCTCAGTCGAATTCGGTGTGTCCATGCGTGACGTCACTGCCTTCGTCCTCGGCGGCCACGGTGATACTATGGTTCCTTCGGTTCGTTACTCGACCGTTGGCGGTATCCCGCTCCCCGATCTGGTTGAAATGGGCTGGACCACTCAGGACAAGCTCGACGCGATCGTTCAGCGCACCCGTGACGGCGGCGCAGAAATCGTTGGTCTGCTCAAGACTGGTTCTGCTTTCTACGCTCCGGCTACTTCGGCGATCGAAATGGCTGAAGCCTTCCTCAAGGACCAGAAACGCGTTCTCCCCTGTGCTGCATACTGCGACGGCGAAATCGGCGTTAAGGGTATGTATGTTGGCGTTCCGACCATCATCGGCGCAAATGGCGTTGAGAAGGTCATCGACATCAAGCTCAACAAAGAAGAGCAAGAGATGTTCGACAAGTCGGTTGCAGCCGTTAAGGGCCTCGTTGAGGCATGCAAAGGCATCGACGGCTCGCTCAACTAAGCGCAAGCTAAAAAATCAGAATTCCAATCTTGGGCGGCCACTGGTCGCCCTTGGTATTTGTATATGGTAAAATTTTAGCTCGACACCTTGACCTCCCACAGAGTTTGCACTTTTCTTCCCTGTGCGGGGCCGTTGCAAAAGCTGCGATAATTTCTCCTGCCCGCGAAAATAGCGAAAAGATATTGATATGAAATCTTCGACTGGGGTCAGTCTCGGCCTCGTGACTTATATTGCGTTGATATTTGCAATGGGTGCGCTTGCCATTGATGGTATGCTGCCAGCCCTTCCGCAAATCGCGAATGACCTGACACCGAGCGCACCGAACCTCGCGCCGCTCACGGTTTCGATTTTTGTCGTTGGGATCGGCTCTGGCTTTCTCTTTGGAGGCCCATTGACCGACCGCTTCGGTCGCAAGAGCATGACCTTGATCGGTTGTGGCATCTACCTTTTTGGCGCCGCGTGCGTGGCGCTTTCGCCATCTCTTTCAACCATTCTCATCGCGCGAGCTCTCCAAGGCGCTGGCGCTGCAATTGCCCATGTCTCAATTACCGGCATGGTCCGCGACCAGTTCTCAGGTGCGCGAATGGCAAAGATCATGAGCTTTGCGATGATGATCTTTTCGCTCGCACCCGCAGTTGCACCTTTGATGGGGCAATTTATCCTGCAATTCGGACCTTGGCGCATCATCTTCGTTTTCTATACGCTATATGGAACTTTGGCCCTTCTGATCACGCTTTTTGCCCGTCGTGAAACTCTACCGGCGGAAAAGCGTCGCCCAATCGCACCCCAAGTGATTTGGAGCGGCGTGAAAGAGTCATTCTCTCATGATGTTTTCAGACGCGCCATAATCCTCCAAACGCTTTGTATGGGCCTTGTTTTTGCAGCAGTGTCCAATCTCCAACCGATCTTCGAGCAGGCCTTTAACAGAGCAGAGACCTTTCCACGCTGGTTTGCTCTCATCGCACTGATGGTTTTCCTATCGTCATTCCTCAATGGAATGCTGGTTGAAAAGCTCGGACCTGCGAGCGTGATCAAGTCATTGCTCCTTGTTCAGAGCTTCAATCTAGTGGTTGGTACCAGTGCAATCCTTGTTGGCGGATTGGCGGATACGGCTCTTTTCGTTGTGTTCTTGCTTTCGACGCTCGGTGTATTCATGACGCCCGGTCTCGCAGCTGGAAATCTGAATGCGATGGCGCTTGTCCCACTTGGCCATGTCGCTGGGACGGCGAGTTCTGTCATTGCATCCATTTCAACACTTGTCGGAGCCGTCGCAGGTATTCCGGTCACGCTCATGTTTGATGGAACACCCATTCCGCTTATGCTGACTGCCACTGGAACGACGTTGATCGCGCTCTTTGTGTCGCGCAAATTAACTGACCCCGACAGCGACCTGCCAATACCCGTTTCAGCACATGCAGCCTAAGGCGGATTGACAGCGGGCACACGACACGCAAATTCGGCGTTGAAATAGGAGCGAACCATGACCCACTTCAACGCCGAACTTGAAACTCGCCTTTGCCATTACGCAGCAATCGATAGTCAATCAGATGTCGATAGCGCGTCGAGCCCATCGACCGAGATCCAGTTCGGTATGCTCAAACTATTGCGGGACGAGCTAATCGAGATCGGAGCGGAAGATGTAACGCTGACCGATTACGGCACTGTCCTTGCGACTATTCCCGCAACGACAAAGGGGCCTACCATTGGATTTTTGGCCCATGTCGATACAGCGCCCCAGTTCAACGCTACGGGCGTCAAACCCCGCGTTATCAAAGGGTATAACGGCGGCACTATAACCTATCCCGACAACGCAGAGCTTTCGATGTCACCGGATCGCTTTCCCTATCTTGCAGAAAAGGTGGGCGAAGACTTGATCACAGCCTCTGGTCTGACACTGCTTGGTGCGGACGACAAAGCTGGTGTTGCGATCATCATGACAGCAGCGCGCCATTTGTTGACAAACCCAGAGATCCCGCATGGCAAGATCCGTATTGCCTTCACCCCCGACGAAGAAATCGGTCGAGGTGTAAACCATGCCCTGCCACAAGACCTTGGCGTGGACTGGGCCTATACCTTTGACGGTGGAGCAAAAGGTGAGATCGAGTATGAAACCTTTTCGGCTGACGGTGCGACCATCACGATCAAAGGCGTGTCGATCCACCCCGGTTATGCCAAGGACAAATTGGTGAACGCCACACATCTTGCCGCAAAGATCGTTCAAACTCTTCCGCAGTGGTCGATGACACCCGAAACCACCAAAGGCCGAGAAGGCTTTGTTCATGTGGTCGATATGACAGGCGGCAGCACCGAAATGGTTATTCGCCTTATTCTACGCGACTTCGAACTGGATGGGCTTGAAGCCAAGGGGCAGATGGTTCGCGATGTTTGCGCCGCCGTTGCCGCAACCGAACCTCGCGCCGAGATCAAGTGCGAGATCAACGCACAGTATCGCAACATGCGCTATTGGCTTGAAAATGACATGACGCCTGTAAATTTGGCTCGTGCGGCTGCGACTGATTTGGGGCTTGAACCTGTGTCTGTACCGATCCGAGGTGGCACGGACGGATCGCGGCTCACCGAAATGGGTGTTCCTTGCCCCAATCTATTTACAGGGATGCAGAATATCCACGGTCCGCTTGAATATGTCTCAGTGCAGGATATGGCTGCGGCCACCGACCTATGCCTCGCGATTGTCCAGCGGGCAGCCAAAGAATGACGGTATCACCCTACGAGGTCGAGGGGTTCTACGACCGAGCTATCGCAAACGGAAAACATCGCGATATCGTTGGTGGGCGATGGGACGAAACAGGACGAGCACAGATGCAAATCCTGCACGACATGGACTTGCGCCCCGAACATGTTCTCTTGGACATCGGCGCTGGCTCACTGCGGCTAGGCTGCAAGGCGGTGGAATTTCTACATCGGGGAAACTATTGGGCGACGGATGCGTCGCGTGCACTGATGCTGCGTGGACGCGAGACTGAGCTTTCAGACCCAACGCTTTTACCAGAAAGTCATTTGATCGAAGATAAGTCCTTTGACTTTGAGGGCGTCACGAAAGAGATCACCCACGCAATTTGCTTTGCGGTGTTCACGCATTTGCCGATAGATTACCTCGCTCGGGCGCTTCAAAATTTACCAAAGTCATTTCCCAAGTTGGAGCAATTTGCCTTCACTGTCTTCTTGGCCCCCGACGAACAAGCGCTTAAAAGTTCGTTTCGACAAAAGGACGGTGTCGTTACACATGCCCTTCGTGCGCCTTACCATTTCCTTGCCCAAGATGTTCTCTTAACTGCGAAAGATGCGGGCTGGGAGGTAAGTGCCGATCCCATGATGCTCCCCCGCGGGCAAGCGCTATACTTTGGTATTGCTCGTTCAAAAGGCGAATCTTAGGACATCATCCACGACACTGTTCTTCGCAATGAATATTTGTGATCACACCTTTTTCTAGTGTGATCACAAATGTCGGGTTTTACCGCTCACATGTAAAATAGTCGTTCTTAGATACGTTCTACTGTGTTTAGTGGGACAAAATCAAAGCACAGCGAGGATTACTCGATGAACATTCACGAATATCAGGCCAAAGCGCTTCTGCGCAGCTACGGTGCTCCCGTTTCCGACGGACGCCCCGTTCTCAAGGCAGAAGACGCTAAGCGCGCAGCTGGCGAACTTGACGGTCCCCTTTGGGTCGTAAAGTCCCAGATCCACGCAGGTGGTCGCGGCAAAGGCAAATTCAAAGAGCCCGAAGCTGGCGAAAAGGGCGGCGTTCGTCTGGCCAAATCGGTAGAAGAAGCAGCGGAACTCGCGAAGCAAATGCTCGGCAAGACCCTTGTGACCCACCAGACTGGTCCGGCTGGCAAGCAAGTCAACCGTATCTACATCGAAGACGGCTCGGACATCGAGCGCGAACTTTACCTCGCTCTGCTCGTCGATCGTCAATCCTCCCGCATCTCGTTCGTTTGCTCGACCGAAGGCGGTATGGACATCGAAGAAGTTGCGGCTTCCACCCCTGAGAAAATTCTGTCGTTCTCGGTTGATCCGGCGACTGGCTACCAGCCCTACCACGGCCGCCGCATCGCATTTGCACTCGGCCTCAAGGGTGCACAGGTCAAACAGTGCGTTGCGCTGATGTCGAACCTCTACCGTGCCTTCACCGAGAAGGACATGGAGATGCTCGAAATCAACCCGCTGATCGTTCTCGAAGGTTCGGGTGATCTCAAAGTTCTCGACGCCAAAGTCGGCTTTGACGGCAACGCAATCTACCGTCACCCCGATATTGCAGAGCTTCGCGACGAAACCGAAGAAGACCCCAAAGAACTCGCCGCCTCCAAGTTCGACCTGAACTATATCGCACTTGATGGCGAAATCGGTTGCATGGTGAACGGTGCTGGTCTTGCAATGGCGACCATGGACATCATCAAGCTCTACGGTGCAGAGCCTGCTAACTTCCTCGACGTAGGTGGCGGCGCGACCAAAGAGAAAGTCACCGAAGCCTTCAAGATCATCACCTCGGACCCGAACGTTAAGGGTATCCTTGTGAACATCTTCGGCGGGATCATGCGCTGCGACGTCATCGCAGAAGGCGTTATCGCGGCTGTTAAAGAAGTCGGCCTTCAGGTTCCTCTCGTTGTTCGCCTTGAAGGCACCAACGTCGAACTTGGTAAAGACATCATCAACAATTCCGGTCTCGACGTGATCGCTGCTGACAACCTCAGCGACGGCGCAGAAAAGATCGTGAAAGCTGTAAAGGGCTAAATCATGCGTGCAGCCTCGCTCATCGCTGTTCTGTTTGTATCCGGTTGTGTTGGTATTGCTGAAAACGCTGAAGGCAACTTGGGTGCCGGCTACCAACCCCTTCCGGGTGGAAGCGTAGCAGCAGCGGTGGGGGCTCCAATGGTCGAAACATGGACCTTTAGCTGCCGTGAAGGTGCAACTCTCGTCGTCGGTCCGAACAACTCGGCGACTTGCACCACATCGGCCGTGGCCACGCTGTCCCACTAAAGAACCAAGGTCCGGCAGGGTCGGACTTCTAGTCAAACGAATTTAGGAGCCAAAACAATGGCAATCCTCGTAAACGAAAACACCAAAGTCATCTGTCAGGGCTTCACCGGCTCGCAGGGTACGTTCCACTCGGAACAAGCAATCGCATACGGCACCAAGATGGTTGGCGGTGTAACCCCCGGTAAAGGCGGCTCGAACCATCTCGGCCTTCCCGTGTTCGACTCTGTCCACGAAGCCAAGCACGTGACCGAAGCAAACGCGACCGTGATCTATGTTCCGCCGCCCTTTGCAGCTGACTCGATCCTCGAAGCAATCGACGCCGAGATGGAACTCATCGTCTGCATCACCGAAGGTATTCCGGTGCTCGACATGATGAAGGTCAAGCGCGCTCTTGTAGACTCCAAATCGCGCCTCATCGGCCCGAACTGCCCCGGCGTCATCACACCCGACGCATGTAAAATCGGCATTATGCCCGGTCACATCCACAAGCGTGGTTCGGTCGGCGTTGTGTCCCGTTCGGGCACCTTGACCTACGAAGCTGTTAAGCAGACCGCAGACATCGGCCTCGGCCAGTCGACCGCAGTCGGCATCGGCGGCGACCCGATCAAGGGCACCGAGCACATCGACGTCCTCGACATGTTCCTGAATGACGACGAAACTCAGTCGATCATCATGATTGGCGAAATCGGTGGTTCCGCAGAAGAAGAAGCCGCCGAGTTCCTCAAGGAGCAGAAGAAAAAAGGCCGCTGGAAGCCCGTCGCTGGTTTCATCGCTGGCCGCACTGCCCCTCCGGGACGCCGCATGGGCCACGCTGGCGCTATCGTCGCTGGCGGCAAGGGTGACGCTGAGTCCAAGATCGAAGCAATGCGCTCGGCTGGTATCATCGTTGCTGACAGCCCCGCGACGCTCGGCGAAGCCGTGCTCAAGGCAATCGGCTAAAACCAATGTGGCGCCTGCGCACCCTCAGCAGCATCACCGGGACGCGAGAAACCCTCGCGGCCCGGCTCTTTGTTCTGCTGATCGGTTTGCTGGCGCTCATCCTGTGGGCTGCAATCGCCTCAGCTCAAACGAGCCAAAGCGCGCGGCAGCTCGCAAATCCCCTAATCCCCGCGACCTCGAATTGAGGACATCCCAATGAACGATCAATCTCCTAACGACGTGTTCCATGCTTCCTCCTTCCTGCAAGGACACAATGCGGACTATATCGAGCAGCTTTATGCTCGTTATGCCGACAACCCCGGTGCTGTCGATGAGACTTGGCGCGCGTTCTTTGCATCTTTGGGCGACGCCCCAGCTGATGCGAAAACTGAAGCGGCAGGCGCATCGTGGAGCCGCCTTGATTGGCCGCCCGTACCGAATGACGATCTGACCGCCGCTCTCGACGGTCAATGGCCCGCAGACGCTAAGGCCGCAGGAGACAAGATTAAGGCGAAGGCCGCTGAAAAAGGCGCGTCGATCAGCGAAGCACAGCTGCGCAGCGCAGTGCTCGACTCGATCCGCGCTCTGATGATCATCCGCGCCTATCGTATCCGCGGTCACCTCGTTGCTGACCTCGACCCGCTTGGCATGACCAAGAATGAACCGCATCCTGAGCTCGATCCGAAATCCTATGGCTTTACGGCCGCTGACATGGATCGCCCGATCTTTATCGACAATGTGCTCGGTCTCGAAGTCGCGACTATGAACGAGATCATCGCTCTTGTGCGCCGTACATACTGCGGCACATTTGCGCTTCAGTATATGCACATCTCAAACCCTGAAGAGGCTGGCTGGCTCAAGGAGCGTATCGAAGGTTTTGGTAAGGAAATCACCTTTACCCAGAACGGTCGCAAGGCAATCCTGAACAAGCTCGTAGAAGCTGAAGGTTTCGAGAAATTCCTTCATGTGAAATACATGGGCACCAAGCGATTCGGCCTTGATGGCGGCGAAGCTCTGATCCCTGCGATGGAACAGATCATCAAGCGCGGCGGTGCACTTGGCGTAAAGGAAATCATCGTCGGCATGCCCCACCGCGGCCGTCTGAACATTCTCGCCAACGTGATGAGCAAGCCTTATCGCGCGATCTTTAATGAATTCCAGGGCGGATCGTTCAAGCCCGAGGACGTAGACGGTTCGGGCGACGTAAAATATCACCTCGGCGCTTCGTCGGACCGCGAGTTTGACGGCAATAAGGTGCACCTGTCGCTGACTGCGAACCCATCGCACCTCGAAGCTGTGAATCCAGTCGTTCTCGGGAAGGCCCGCGCAAAGAGCGATCAGATGAACGACCCAGATCGTACCTCTGTACTCTCGATCCTTCTGCACGGTGACGCAGCATTTGCGGGTCAGGGTGTTGTGGCCGAGTGCTTTGGTCTTTCGGGGCTTCGAGGCCACCGTACCGGCGGCACGATCCACATCGTTGTGAACAACCAGATCGGTTTCACCACAGCGCCGCACTTCTCGCGCTCATCCCCCTACCCGACCGACATTGCTCTGATGGTCGAAGCACCTATCTTCCACGTGAACGGTGACGATCCAGAGGCCGTGGTTCACGCGGCCAAAGTTGCGACAGAATTCCGCCAGAAGTTCCACAAGGACGTTGTCATCGACATCTTCTGCTATCGCCGTTTTGGTCACAACGAAGGCGACGAGCCGATGTTCACCAACCCAGCGATGTACACCAACATCAAGAAGCACAAGACGACACTCCAGCTCTATACCGAACGTCTGGTCAAGGACGGTCTCATTCCTGAGGGCGAGATCGAGGACATGAAGGCAGAGTTCCAGTCCCACCTCAACGAAGAGTTCGAGGCAGGTAAGGAATACAAGCCGAACAAGGCTGACTGGCTGGATGGCCGTTGGAGCCACATGGACCGCCAGAAAGAAGGCAACTACCAGCGCGGCGAAACCGCGATCAAGGCAGAGACCCTTCAGGAAGTTGGTAAAGCGCTCGTCAAAGCGCCTGATAACTTCAACATGCACCGCACTGTAGGCCGTCTCCTTGAGACAAAGGCGCAGATGTTCGAGACGGGCAAAGGCTTTGACTGGGCAACCGGTGAAGCTCTCGCGTTCGGCTCGCTCCAGCTTGAAGGCTACCCGATCCGTCTTGCAGGTCAGGACGCAACGCGCGGCACCTTCTCGCAGCGTCACTCGGCGTTCATCGATCAGGAAACCGAAGAGCGTTATTACCCGCTCAACAACATCCGCGAAGGTCAGGCTCGTTACGAAGTTATCGACTCGATGCTTTCGGAATATGCGGTTCTTGGCTTCGAATACGGGTACTCGCTGGCAGAACCGAACGCTCTTGTGATGTGGGAAGCCCAGTTCGGCGACTTCGCCAACGGCGCCCAGATCATGTTCGACCAGTTCATCTCGTCGGGCGAAAGCAAGTGGCTCCGTATGTCGGGTCTCGTCATGCTTCTACCTCACGGCTTCGAAGGCCAAGGCCCCGAGCACTCCTCGGCACGCCTTGAACGCTTCCTCCAGATGTGTGGTCAGGACAACTGGATCGTTGCAAACTGCACCACTCCGGCGAACTACTTCCACATCCTGCGTCGTCAGTTGCACCGTAACTACCGCAAGCCGCTGGTTCTGATGACGCCGAAGTCGCTTTTGCGTCACAAGCTCGCAATCTCGGATGTCGAGGATTTCACCTCTGGTTCCTCGTTCCACCGCGTTCTTTGGGACGATGCGGAAAAGGGTCACTCGGATACCAAGTTGGTCTCGGATGACAAGATCAAGCGCGTCGTTATGTGCTCCGGCAAGGTTTACTATGACCTTCTCGAAGAGCGCGATGCCCGCGGTATCAACGACATCTACCTGCTTCGTATCGAACAGTTCTACCCGTTCCCGGCTATGTCGCTCGTCAAAGAGCTCGAGCGTTTCAAGAACGCCGAAATGGTCTGGTGTCAGGAAGAACCCAAGAACCAAGGTGCGTGGACCTTTATCGAACCGAATATCGAGTGGGTCCTCACCCGCATCGACGCCAAGCACAAGCGCCCGTCCTACGCCGGTCGCGCCGCCTCGGCATCGCCGGCCACCGGTCTGGCGAGCCAGCACAAAGCCCAACAAACTGCGCTTGTGAACGAAGCGCTGACCATCGAAGGAAAGTAAGTCATGAGCACCGAAGTCCGCGTACCGACGCTCGGCGAAAGCGTCACCGAAGCCACCGTTGCAACCTGGTTCAAAAAACCAGGCGATGCAGTCGCAGTCGACGAAATGCTCTGTGAGCTTGAAACCGACAAAGTAACGGTCGAGGTTCCCTCGCCCGTTGCTGGCACCCTCTCGGAAATCATCGCAGCCGAAGGCGAGACAGTCGGCGTTGACGCCCTTCTCGCCCAGATCTCTGCTGGTGATGCGCCTGCTGCTGCCGCTCCTGCAGCTGCCCCCGCTGCGGAAGCCCCCAAAGCTGCTGCTGCGCCCGCTGTCAAAGATGTTGAGGATGCACCTTCGGCCAAAAAGCTGATGGCAGAAAACAACCTCTCCACTTCGGACGTTTCGGGTTCGGGCAAAGACGGCCGCGTCATGAAGTCTGACGTTCT